>JAFGAX010000037.1 GCA_016933415.1 bacterium | reverse complement strand
AGGCGCCGTTCAGGAACAGGTTCGAGAACCGGTCACGCGAAACCGGTTGACCGGCCCTTCTCCAGAGTTCGGTCAGCAGAGGATCACGGATCAAAGTGCCGGTGCGGGTGTTCTCTTCTCCGGGATCCAGCCCGTCATCGTAACCGGCCCGGAGCACCAGGTTCCGGAATGATTCCACGGAATCACCCGGGAACAGGGGGTAGTCCAGGCGTCCGTTCCCGTACCCGTCCCTGAAGTGGATGCGGTACGACTGCTTGGCATACGAGTCCGGACTGCTGTTGCCCTGCGTGCGCAGGCCGCCGGGCATGCGGAACCCGGCCTTCATGTCCGGAAAATATTCGATAAAAGCGCGGCGTTCCCACATCCGGCCGTCGTGGCCCCGGTCCGTATCCGATCCCGGATGCACGTAGATGCCGGTGTCCGGATCATACAGGTCGTCCGGATCGATGACCAGCGAAGCGACCGGGAGCGCGGACGATTCGTTCAGAAAATAGGATGCGGTCGCGATCGGGCCGGGGAGGAATCCGGTTTTGAAGCCGCGGGCTCGCAGTACGCATGACCGGCTCACGGCCAAGGGTCCGGTGAAGGCCGAGGAGGATTCGTCCGGATCCTCGCCGTCCAGCGAGAACCGGACGGTCTCGTCAGGCCGGCCGGTCCGGATGGACACGGCCACGGGTCCCCCGTAGAAACCGGGCGCGGTTTCGATGACCGGTTCCGCGCAGACTCCGGCATGGCCGGTCCCATTCGCGGCGCCGGGCGAGGGCGGGCTCATGAATCCCCAGTCGTCCGTTCCGTCCGGATGCCGGCCGTACGACACGTCCGCCGATTGCCGGCCGTAAGTCACGGCGTCCGCGATCGAGATCCCGTCCGGCCCGATCAGCGTGACACGGCCGCCCTCTCTCGCCAGGCGGAAGCCGAGATGATCCGCGCCCAGGTTTGTTTCTCCGTCCGCGATGAGCACGAGAAAACCGCGCGCGGGAACGGTGGTTTCGGCGGGGCGTCCGAAAGGAATCCGCCAAGCCGAACCGAGGCCCGCGTCATTCGACAGGGACCATCCGGCCAGATCGACCGCTGCGGGCCCGGAGTTGTGAATTTCGATCCAGTCCTCGTAATTTCCGTCGGCGTTCCTGTAGGACAGCACGTTGGAAGCGCCGAGTTCGTTGAGAAACAGTTCGGAGCGCAGGGGTTCGGCAGCGGCGAATAAGCAGAATAAAAAGAGGGAAATCGGAATTTTTCGCATGGCAGAGTCCCGTTTTAGTCCCGTATATGGAATTTCAGCCCGCAGGCGTTCAGCGGCTGCTTTTTCCCGAAAGCACGGCCATGGATTCCGCGAGTATTCTTACGCCCTCCGCGATGCGTTCCTCCGGGGTGTGCGAGAAGGAGAGGCGCAGGCAGTCGTCCTTTTGTCCTTCGGGGTCGAACGCCCGGCCGACCACGAAAACCGCGCCGCGGGCCGCCGCGATCTCGAGCAGGGCGGTGGCGTTCATGCCTTCGGGCAGCTGCAGCCAGAGGTAGAATCCGCCCTTCGGCGCGTTCCATTTCACGCCTTCGGGCATGAGCGCCTTCAGGGCTTCGGTCATGATTTGGCAGCGGCGGGCATAGGCTTTCCGAAGGCGTTCCAGGTAGGCCGGCAGATAGCCGCCGCGGAGAAAGGCATCGGCCAGTACCTGGGTGTAGGTCGATGAGCAGGCGTCCACGCCCTGCTTCGCAAGTTCGCATCTGGCCGTCACGTCCTTCGGCCCGAGCAGCCAGCCCAGCCGCATGCCGGGCCCGAAAATCTTGGAGAAAGATCCCGTGTAGCAGATCGGGATGGACGGATCGGCGGAGACCTTCATGGGCACGGTCAGGGGTTTGTCTTTTTCGTCGAAATAGAGCTCGCCGTATGCGTCGTCCTCGAGCAGGGGGATGTCCCGCCCTTTCACCAGATTCATCACGGACGCCTTGCGTTCCGCGGAGTACACGATGCCGGCCGGGTTGTGGAAATAGGGCGTGAGATACAGGAGTGTGGGCTTCTCCTCTTCGAGCGTCTGTTTCAGATCGCGGAGCATCGGGCCGTCACTGTCGAGCGGAACGCCGCGGAGCGCGGCCTGGAAGTAGCGGAACACCGGGATGGCGCCCACGAAGCAGGGCGTCTCGGTCACGACCGTGTCTCCGGGATCGATGAACACCTTGGTCACGAGATGAATGGCCTGCAGGGATCCGGCTGTGATAATCAGGCCGTTGTCGTCGACAGGCAGGCCCTTCGACCGGAGATAGGCGGACAGAGATTCGAGGAGCGGGGGATAGCCGGGCGTGGGGCCGTACTGGAATCCGTCCTGTTTCGCGCGGAGCGGCAGTGCGGAGATGATTTCGTCCAGTTCCTGAACGGGGAACAGGCCGGGATTCGGCATGCCGCCCGAAAAGGAAATCATGTCCGGGTTCGATGCGGCCTTCATGAGTTCGCGGACCGCGGAGGACTGCAGGGCGTCGGAGGAGCGGGAGAAGCGTAACATATGAACCTCTTGATTCGGGTAGGATCAGTTCAAAGTTCAAGGTTCAAAGTTCAAAGTAATAATGATAAGTCCAAACGGAAACGCATCATGTTCATTTTTTTCTTTGAACTTTGAACTTT
>JAFGAX010000036.1 GCA_016933415.1 bacterium | reverse complement strand
CGCAGATGCGTGTAAGCGCTCGCGCCGCCGCCGCCCACCAGCTCCATCTGGCCGCGGATGATGAACGCTTTGTCCGCGGTCGCTTCAATGGCATCCTCCCACCCGCCCCGGATGGACGCCCATCCCGTCGGCTTCGCGCCGTCACCGAGCCCTGCGTCGCCGTCCAGGTAGGTCGAATCGTTCAACACCGGCCAGGCCTTGTAACTGGTCTTGCCCCACTGGTTCACGTAGAAGGGCTCCCACGGCGCTTCCGGAACCGTGATCGGTTCGCCGAGTGCCGCCTGAACGTCATAAAAATTGACCTGGGTGGCGTTCTGGTCATTGTTGAAGCCGAAAATCACGCCGTTGAACTTCGCCGACGCCTCGGACGTGTCGATCACCGTGCCGCCGTACCAGTACTTGTTGTCCTGCTTCACCATGTACCAGCGGACCTCGTTCGTTCCGTCGCCCAGAGGCTGAACCGAAATGGCCCAGTCGTAGAGACCGGCCGACATCTCCGCGTTGCGCGGCGCCTGCTTCACGGCTGAAATGGGCAGACCGTTGTTGCTCCAGGTGCTGACCCAGTTGCCGTTGTGTATCGTCCAGACCGTTCCCGCGCCGCCGCCGCCGTTCGACATGGTGCCCATGCCGCTCCTCGGATGGAATCCGTAACCGCTGTGCGACTTGGGGCTCACCCAGGCGGCGGAATCCGTGTTCTGGTTGTTCAGCGTCGCGCTGTCCTGAAACGTCAGCGCGTACCGCAGATGCGTGTAAGCGCTCGCGCCGCCGCCGCCCACCAGCTCCATCTGACCGGTGACAACCACCGCCTGATCCGCGGTCGCCGTCAGGGTCTCGAATCCGCCGCGGATGGACGCCCAGCCCGTCGGACGCGCGCCGTCTCCGATGCCCGCGTCGCCGGCCGGGGTCGCATCCGTGTTCAGAATCGGCCAGGCCTTGTAGCTGCCGGCCTTGCCCCACTGCGATACCAGCCCGTCCCCGGAAGGCCGCGACACCGCGATGTCGTCGATATACACCGTGGGTGTTTCAGCCTCATTGCCGGCCTTGAAGAGGACCTGAATGCCGACGCGGTTCAAGGGAAGGGCCACATCGGCTTCAACGGTCTTGGCGAACGCGGTCCACGCGTCGCCCGTCAGATCCGAGCCGTTGATCCAGATGCTGTTCCAGGACCAGCTCGCCCCGGTCTGCCAGAAGATCTGGATGCCGTTCACCTTGTCCTTGTCCGCCGCGGCGACCCAGATCTGAAAACTGAACTGGTCGTCTTTCTGGAAATCCTTGTAGACATCGTTCTGGAGATTGATCTCAATGCCGCTGGCGGGCTTCGTCAGTTTCACCGACTGCGCCCCGACCGCGGCTTTTTCCGCGGTCAGCTCAATGGCTGAACCGTCTCCGCCCACACCCCAGTCCTCCAGTGCGGACTCGAAGCCCCACGTCTGCACCGGGGCGAACGCCTGGGCCTGAACCGGAGTCGCCTGCAGCCACAGGAACGCAGCCATAACAGCGATCAAGCCGTAAACGCTTTTTCTCATCTTCCCACTCCTTTCCTCTGAATCAGATGTACGTCTAAGCAGGGAATCCTGCACGAAACCGTCTGCCGTGAAAACACCTCCTTTCCTGTCGTGTCATCCTCATCTAAAAAACCAAATCCACAATTTTGAAACCCCGCGCATCCCGTCCCGGCAGGACGCCGGTTCGCCCGGCTCCCGGATACCGGAACGGAATGCGGGTGGTCAAGGAAAACACTATTTCATGAGAACGAGCTTGCGCGTGATCGTTACATCCCCGGACTGCAGTTTGTAGAAGTAGACACCTCCGGCCAATCCAGAGCCGTCAAACGCGGCCGCGTACTTGCCGGCCTGCCGCACGCCGTCGAACAGAACCGCGATCTCCTGTCCGAGCGCGTTGTACACCCTCAGCGACACGTGGCCGGCCGAGGGGACGGAATACGCAATCCGCGTCACGGGATTGAACGGGTTCGGATAATTCTGACTCAGGCTGAAGGCGCCGGGATTCACGGCGGCCGGTCGGTTTTCAACAGCGGTGATGCCGTTCTCGAGCCAGTTCGCGATCTGCGCCCGTTCCGCGTCCGCCTGCGCCAGCCACGCGGAGTAATGATCCACGGCGCCTTCGCGGACGGCCGGGTTCCACCAGTGGTAAAGATCTCCGAGCGGGAATCCGCCCATGCCCGCGGCCTTGAGCGTTTCATTCGTATAGGCCAGGTTCTCGGGCAGGGGCCACTGATGGTTGAATCCGGCTTCGGGCATGTACGCCCACATGGAATCCAGGTTGGTGTCCCATTTTTCCGCCAGGAAATACTTGAGCGGTTCCAGGTTCAGCGGCGGCGTGATGAATCCGGAATCGATCGCGTCTCTCAGCTCGGTGACATCGTACAGGCCCCACTTGTTGATGAAGGGGAACGCCTTGACGGTCTGTCCAAGATCGTCGACAATGGTGGAATCAAAATAGGCGGTTGACGTGGTGTCGAGCATCGGCCGCGGGTAGGGAATCGCGTCAAAGATCCGCGCCCGGTAGTTGGCGATGCTGAAGGGATTCCCCACCGAGGTGATTCTCGGATCCGGCCGCCAGGCCGTGTTGCTGTAATTCCGCTCCCATCCGCCCCGCATCCAGTCCACCAGCCAGTTGTCCATGTAATAGGCGCTGTGCGTGAACAGGATGTGGCGGTCCTGATCGGTGAACGGAACCTCGAACGCGATCGAGTCCACGGGCGTGATCTGAATCGTCGCGCTGCCCGCTCCCTGCGCCGGAATGTACCCCAGCATGTAGGCGTTGACGAACAGGCTGTTGTTCACGTTGAGCTTCCACCAGTTGCCGCTCTCCAGCGAGAACATCACGACATTGTAAAAGGTGCAGTGGTTGAAATGCACGTTGTCGGAATAGTTGTTGGATTCCTGCATCAGCACGTACCCCATGTTCGAAAACGTGCAGTTTTCGAAGGAGATGTTGTCGGTGTGATAGCCCGGAACGTCGAACGGGAAGGAGACGGCCCTTCCGTAGTACATGTAATGCCGGTCCACGCAGTTCCGGAACCAGCAGTTTTTGAAATCGCCGTTGAACCGCTTGCTTCTCACGCAGATCGAGCCCGAGGCGGTCACGGCCGGACAGGGCATCCATTCGAAAACGCAGTTTTCAAAAGTGCCGAACTGGCTGACGAGCCCGTCCACGTCGCCGTCGAACACGATGGGCGTGCCGGTCTGAATGCCCGCAGCGTCCGCGAACCGGACCCAGATGTTCTTCATGACCAGGTCGCCGAATACGTCGATCAGAAAATCCTTGGTCACGCTGGTGCTGGCCGTCCACAGAATCTGGGGCGGGGCGGTCTGCTGGGTGTTCCCCGCGGGCGGGGCCACGAGTTCGAGGGTCTGACCCGCGGGCACGATGATGGTGCCGGTGACCACGTACCAGTCGTAATGGTTCAGCTTGAAAACCGTGCTGGACAGCGTCCCGGCGTCAATGGCCGCCTGAACCGCCGTGTTGAGCTCGCCTTCTCCCCCGCCGGTATACATACCCTTGACATTGACCGTGTCCTTCTGCTGGCCGTAAAGGGACGCGGACAACAGCATTGCAGAGATCAGGGAAACGACAATCCGTTTCATGATTCTGCCTCCTTCGTGGTTAATGAGAGTGAATGTTTTTTGTGTTCATTTCCGGGTCCGGCCGGTCCGTTCGATCCGTGGCTCCGGACGGGACACGGTTTACTGCCGGATCCGGATTCCGAGGTTGCCGGTGAGGCCGTAATGCTTGGCGCTGGTGAATCCGTCGATGGACCTCTGCGCCGCCTCGTTTTTCCTATTGTTGAGATTGTTCACGTCGAGATACACCTCCATTCCCAGGAACGGCAGGGTCTGCCGCACGGAGGCGTCGATCCGGAAATAATCCCGCGTATAGCCGTCCTGCTCGGGAAAGGCGCCCACATAACTGACGGAGTTGCCCTGGAACAGGAACGACACGCGCGCAGAGAACCCCTTGATTTCATAGCCGACATACGCGTTCAGCAGATCGTTCGGCTGATACAGCAGACGGCCGTCGCGCGTGCTGTCGGTCGTCATGGTGACCGGCGGACGGGTCGAGTAATCGGTACGCTCGTCGCGCAGGGGATACCGGGCCTCTGATTCGATCCTGGTATAGTTGATGCCGAGCAGAACGCCTTCCAGCCCGTAGGGCAGGTACCAGAGACGGGTCTGGAAATCCACTTCAACGCCCTTCACATGGGCGGCATAGGGGCTGTTGATGTAGGTGTACAGCGTCGCCCCGTCCTCGGGCTTGCTGCCCATGATGCTGAAGTCATTGATCGTTTTGATGTCCTTTGAAACGGCAGTCTTGTGGAGAATGTAGGTGGTATAGTAGGTGAAATCCTCGATGGTCTTATAGAAGCCGCCCACGGTGAACAGCCCCAGCTTGTTGCTGTGCGTCGTTAAAATCAGGTCATGATTGTACGCATGGGCGGGCTTTAAATCGGGATTTCCGGCCCGGATATTCCGCCGGGGGTTGTCATAGGTGACCTTGGGGGACATCTGGTGATAGTCCGGCCTGGCCAGGGTCTGTGTGTAGGCGTAACGCACGTCGAACCAGTCGAGCGGCGCGAATTTGGCCTGCACCATGGGCAGCCAGAATTCGCTGTTCGGATGGGCCACGACCGTGTCGCAATTCTGGGAATCCGGATTGCGCATGTCGTACATGTTGAAGGCGGTGTATTTCGATTCCGTCTTCTCGTAGCGCGCGCCGCCGACCAGCATGAATTTTCTGAAGTTGAATTCCGACATCAGGTAGGTGGCGAAGTAATCTTCGTTGTAATCATATGTATTGGCCAGAGTCTGGAACATCCCATTGTACCATCCGCCTGTCGCGTCCGCGCCGCCCGTGGCCTTGCCCGCCCATTGCGGGGAGCGGGACAGGTATCGGGCCATGGCGGTCGGGATGTCCGGATTGCTGGCCCAGAAAATGCTCCCGAACTGATTGTTCAGGAAGGGCCGGGTGAGATCCGGATCGCCCACGAAATTCGATCCCGCGAACTTGGCCGTCGCCGGGTCAACCTGAATGCCGAACTGCTGCGCGAGGTCGTTGACCATGGCTTCCTGGTAAGCCCCGCTCGAACGGATGCTCGCATAGGGCGTTTTCTGATCATTGCTGTTCTCCTGCAGGCGGTACACGCCTCCGAATTTCACGTATCCCGAAAGGGACGACCCCACGGTGAACGGAAATTTGAGATTTGAATAAAACGCCGTATTGTCCTCTTTATAGAGGGAGCTGAAGAGGTTGATGTTGTCGAGGTACACCAGGTCGGCGCCCGGATAGGCCCACAGTTTTTTCAGGCTGTCGGGAATGGTGTTCGATGTGACGGGACCCGTGGTCACCTGGCCGGTCTTGTAATCGATATACGGGGATTCGGGCAGGTTGTTTTTGGAGGAGGCGTGAGAAGCCTTCAGGTCGAAATGGAACAGCCTGAAATCGTTCTTCCACTCGATCGAATTCATGGTCAGATCGGTGGTGTTGACGCCTTCACGGTACGTGAAGTTCAGGACCTTGTCGAAGTAGTTCAGCACCGTGCGGTTGTCCTGAAACTCGGACTTGAGCCGCGTGGCCATGTTCACGGACTTGATGGAACCGGACGGCAGTTTGTAATCGAATATCAGGTTGCCGCCCATGCGGTTGCGGGTTTCGATATGCCGGTTGAGGGGCACCCGGGTCACGCTCACCGGCCGGTAACCCGTGGCCGGATCGACGTTCTTGCTGTCCGTCTTGTAGCTGGCGCTCATGTTGTCGTCATCGCGGTCATACTTTTCGACGTTTCCCAGAAAATAGACGCCCAGCCTGTCCTCGAAGAAACGCCGGCTGACCGATCCGACCGCCCGGTAATTTCCGTAATTTTCGGTCTTGTCGGTGTACCCGGACTGCCACAGCAGGTCATAATGCAGTTCCGACGGCGCTTCGCGCAGTTCCATGTTCACAGATCCGCCGATCGAGTTGGCGTCCATGTCCGGGGTCAGCGACTTGAAAACGGATATGGACTTGATCATGTACGGCGAGACCATGGTGAGGTCCACGCTCCGGTCATTCGAGAGGTTCCCCGCGGTGTTGCCCAGGGCGGACACGCCCATCTGGGTGCTTCCGGTGGAGGTCAGCTTGACCCCTTCGACCGTCACCAGATTGAACTGCGGGGCCAGTCCGCGGATCACGACCTTGTTCGCCTCGCCCGAGCTCTCAAGCGTCGAAACGCCCGGCAGGCGGCTGATGGCCTGCGCCGCGTTGAAATCCGGAAGTTCCTGAATCCGGGCCTCGCCGACCATGCTCGCGATCTTGTCCGAGGACAGCTGGAGGTTGATGCCCTGCATCTGGCCCAGGGCCTGGGCGGAGACCTCGACCGGCTTGCCCTCGATGGCGACGGACTGGAGGGCGAAATCCTTCTGCAAGGTACCGTCTTCCGGGACATTCAGCACAACGGTCATGGAGGTGAATCCGATGAAGGACACGACCAGCGTCTGTTCGCCTTCCGGCACGTTGGGAATGGTGAACGCGCCGTTCAGGTCCGTGGCGGCCCCGAGGCTGGTGCCCTTGACGAAAACGTTCGCGCCCGGAAGCGCTTCCTTGTTTTCTTTTGCCGTCACCTTTCCCCGGATGGTCCCGGCCGTCAGGGCGGAATGGAATACCATCAGGCAGGCGATTCCAGCCAGGAAAAACTTCCCGCACGAACAACGGCGGGTGCGTATCCGTCCGGATCCATCCGCTGATCCGAGAAGACCGGTTTTGTTTTTCATAAAGACACTTCCTTGGTTAGGTTGTGTATTGCGGTGTCTGTCTCTGGGTCCGGATGAAACAGTTGTGGTTGTTGCCCGTATCAATATCAGGTTGTTTCCAGGAGTCTGTTTTATTCATCCTCTGACCGGACAAGCGAACCGGTTTAGTATCAAAAGAAAAGGCTTCCTGCCTCGTCTTTTAATGGGACGATTACAAAAAATTTAGTCGTTGATGAATTTCGGGGTATCAGAGCCTTGAAGTTATCATAATAGATTAAGTCACATCACAGCAGATCACTTTCGGAAACATTAAAAAGTAGTTTTAAAATTCGAAAAAAGCAAGTAAAAAAAAACTTTTACTAAACCTCATACATTTTTATACTTATTGTTCATCCTTCGCAAGTATTATATCATTGTTCAAGCGTTGAGGCGATGATGTTTCAGGGGCAACTGTGATGTGATTTTCGTTTCTGAGTGTTCAATATTTTCATGAAAATTCTATCAATACAGGAATCTTTACTTATTTCCCCATCGACCAGGTCGGCCCCTGTTTTGCGAGAATCCGTATTACGACCGTATCTTCTTCAATGCCGGATGCATCCGGACATACGCGCTGAAAATCCGGTCATAGACGCGTCCGTTCTTGCGGTCCGGCAAAATGCATTTGCCCGCGCCTGTCATGGCCGCCGCGGCTGCCCTGAAAGACCCGAACCATCCCGCGGACACAGCCGCGGCGATTGCGGCGCCCAATGCCGAAGCTTCTCCGCTCCGGGGAAGACGCATGCGCTTTCCCGTGACATCCGCGAGAATACGGCGCCACAGAACGCTGGCCGCGCCCCCCCCGATGACCATGCATTCCCGCACGGTCGAGCCCGCCGCCTTCTCGACCGCTTCGATCGCGAACCTCTGCTCGAATGCGATGCCCTCGAGCATGGAACGGTACAGGTGCCCGCGTCCATGCGAAGCGGAAAGCCCGATGAAGGCCCCTGCCGCGTTCATGTCCCAGTACGGATTCATGGCGCCGCACAGGTAGGGCAGGTACAGAACGCCTCCGCTGCCGGTCCCCACCTGACGCGCTTCCGTTTCCAGCTTCCGGTAAATTCCGGTCTCCCGGTTCGGCTCGATCAACAGGAAATTGCGTATAAACCAGTCCGTAGAAAACGTACCCGCCCTGAGACTGCATTCATAGACATATCCGTCTTCACAGCAGGCGGTCATGGTGCGGAACGCGCGATGAACGCGGTACCTTCGGTTGTACACGCCTGCCACTACGGCCGTGCCGAGGTTGATATACGCGATCGAAGGTGACAGGGCGTTGACGCCCAGACCCGCGGCCTGTCCGTCGCCCCCGCCCGCCGCGACCGGCGTGCCGGGCCTGAGTCCGGTTTTTTTCGAGGCTTCGGCCGTGACCCGGCCGATAACTGTTCCCGGCCTGAGAGCCGCAGGCAGACGGTCCGAGGACAGACCCAGCGCGGACAGAATGACGGGCGACCAGACCTTGCGCCTCGTGTCGAACAGGCCCAGCGGATCCGCGGCCGCCCAGCTGGTCGCGAAAACGCCCGTCAGTTGATGGACCAGCCGGGACTGCACGTCGCAGAACATCGCGGTCCTGCGGAACCGGCCGGGTTCGTGTTTTTTCATCCAGGCCAGGCGGTACACGACCGGCGCGTAATCCACCGGCTTTCCGGTGATGCGGTGCAGGTTTTTCGGCCCGACGGCCGCGGCGAACGGCGCCACCTCGTCCCTGCAGCGCTCGTCGAGCCACACAATGGCCGGCCGCACCGGCCTGCCCGATCCGTCCAGCGCGACGAATGTCTCCCGCTGATTGGATATGGCCAGCGCCTCCACACGGTCCGGACCGACTTGCCGGCACACCGCAGCGAGCGCCCCGCACGCGGAAGCCCACCAGTCCTCCGGGTTCTGCTCATACGCGCCCGGTATCGGAGAGGACAATGGAATCGGACGGCTGGCCCGGCTGACGATTCGGCCCTTCGCGTCAAATGCGATCGCCTTGGCGGCTGTGGTGCTGGAATCAAGGCCGATCACCAGACCGGTTTTTTTTATGGATGCTTTACCGCTCACGGCCGGCCTTCCCCTTCCCCGTCCAGGCCCAGGCGGATCATGGCTTTCATGACGCCGTCCCGGTATCCGGCCACGGTTTCGAACGCGTCCGCGGTCCTCTCGAGCGGAAAAACATGCGTCGCCATGGCGTCCATGTCGATTCTGCGGCTTTCCAGCAGGTCGAGCGCCTTTTCCGTGCAACCGGCCTGGCGGCGGATGTTCAGAAGCGTGATTTCCTTGCGCCTCAGTTCGTGAATGGGGAACGAAATCGTGTCCTGTTCCGGAATGCCGATCAGCGCGAGCGT
>JAFGAX010000035.1 GCA_016933415.1 bacterium | reverse complement strand
GAATCGATTTTTATTTTATATCCGGAATCATATAAATGTCCGAAAGCCTCAGCCGCTTCGCGGCTTCGGCATTTCGGACCTACAACTGTCCGATAGCTCCGCAAAAAAGACGCGGAGCATATCGGACCTACAACTCGGAAATCGGAACCCGGAACTCGGAACTATATTTAATGTCCTTTACCCGCACCCGCATACTCGTTACCGGACTCGTACAGGGCGTCGGATTCAGGCCCTTCGTGTACAGGCGGGCCGTATCCCTCAACCTGACGGGATTCGTCCGCAACACGCCTGAAGGCGTGGAAATCGAGGCGGAAGGCGCTCCGGATTCGGTCCGGACGCTGATCGAGTCATTGAAAACCGGTCCGCCTCCCCAGGCTGAAGTGCGTTCCGTTGAATTCCGGCCCCTGAACGCGTCCGGCGGAACGGAATTCGAAATTCGGGAGAGCGCGGGAGAGGCTGCCGTGTCCGCGCTGGTTTCCCCGGACATCGCAACCTGCCCGGACTGTCTCTCTGAACTGTTCAATCCCTCGGACCGGCGTCATCGCTATCCCTTCATCAATTGCACGAACTGCGGACCGCGTTTCACCATCATCACGGGCGTCCCTTACGACAGGCCGGCCACGACCATGGCGTCCTTCACGATGTGCCAGGCATGCCGTGCAGAGTACGAGGATCCGGGGAACCGGCGTTTTCATGCGCAACCCAACGCCTGCCCGGATTGCGGCCCGCGGCTGACTCTGGCGGACGCGGCCGGCAGAGAAATCCGGACGCCGGAACGGGATGCGATCGCGGAAGCGGCGCGCAGAATCCGGGACGGGCAGATCGTCGCGGTGAAGGGACTGGGCGGGTTTCACCTGGCCTGCGATGCGGAAAACGATGAAGCGGTTCTCCGCCTCAGGGCGAGAAAAGGCCGGGAGGAAAAACCGCTGGCCGTCATGGCCCTCGATCCCGAAGCCGCCTCCAGATTCGCGGTCGCATCCGGATGCGAAATCACGGCGCTTCAGTCCTGGCGGCGGCCCATCGTCCTGCTCGGCAAACGGATGCCGTTTCCCCTGGCCGGGTCCGTGGCGCCCGGAAACGCGTTCATCGGCGTCATGCTTCCCTACACGCCCATCCATCACCTGCTCATGGCCGAAGGCTTCCGCGCGCTCGTCATGACGAGCGGCAATATCTCGGAACAGCCCATCGCATACGGGAACGTGGAGGCCCTGCGCCGCCTGGCGGGGATCGCGGACGGTTTTCTGCTTCACGACCGGGACATCCGCGTCCGGAACGACGACTCGGTGGTCCGGTTCAGCCGCGGTGTTCCGACATTCATCCGGCGTTCAAGGGGATGGGCGCCTTCTCCTGTTCTCCTCGGCCTTGCCGGTCCGCCCGTGGTCGCGGTCGGCGCGGAGATGAAGAACACGCTCTGCGTGACGTCCGGGGACCGGGCTTTCCTCAGCCCCCATATCGGCGATCTGGAGAACGCGGAAACGCTCGAATCTTTCGAGTCCGCGGTCGGGCACCTGTCCCGGCTGTTCGACGTCCGACCCGAAATCGCGGTTCATGACCTGCATCCGGATTACCTGTCGACCCAGTGGGCGTTGAACCGTTCCGGGCTGAAAACCGAGGCGGTTCAGCATCATCATGCCCATATCGCGTCTTGTCTGGCTGAAAACGGGAGAACCGGACCGGTCATCGGATTCGCCATGGACGGAACCGGATACGGTCCGGACGGAACCGTATGGGGCGGGGAAATCCTGGTCGCGGATCGCCTTCGTTTCGAAAGGGCAGGGCATTTCTCGGTCCGTCGCATACCCGGCGGTCCGGCCGCGATACGCGAACCCTGGCGCATGGCGCTTTCTTACATGGACGCCGCGTTCAGGCACAGGATCGATCCAGACACGGCTGAAGACGTTCTTCTGGGAAAAGCAATCGAATTTCCGGCTTTCCGGGAAGCCGGGACCGAAAAGGTCCGGTCCGTCATCCGGCTGATTCGTTCCGGAATCTCCCAGCCTGCCACTTCGAGCCTGGGCCGGCTGTTCGACGCGGTCTCGGCGCTGGCCGGGGTTCGGTCCGTTTCCACTTATGAAGGACAGGCCGCATCCGACCTGGAGGCGGTTCTGTATACTTCTGCAAACATCTTGAATCAAGGAAACGATGCTTCAGCCGAAATCCGGAAAAGCGGGGGAAATGCGCCAATCAAATCCGATATTGAGCCCTATCTATTTGAAATAAAAGAAATTAATGGGATTTTTGAGATCGATCCTGATCCTGTCATTCTGTCCATTCTGGAAGATGTTCGGGACGGATTTCCGGCATCCGGAATCAGCCGGAAATTCCACCTGGGATTGATCCGCGTTTTTGTCCATGTTGCGGAGCGGATACGGGATAGAACCCGCCTCTGCACAGCCGCGTTGAGCGGCGGCTGTTTTCAGAACCTTTTCCTGCTCGATACACTGTCCGCGGAACTGTGCAGGGCCGGTTTCGAAGTGCTGTCGCATTCTCTCGTTCCCGCGAATGACGGGGGTCTGTGCCTGGGCCAGGCGGTCGTGGCCCAAGCCAGAATGCGGGCCTCAAGCCGGTTCTGACACCCGGTCGCTGCAATTCGATGTTGATTTATTTGGATGTTTTTATTATCTTCAAACAGGACTTGCTCGCTTACCGGTTTCTCATACCTGCGACTTTTGGCATCCTAGCGTTTTTCGGATCGGGAATGCGGAAAAATCCGTTTCGGCCGGAGTCTGCGACTTACGGAAAACAGTTCTTTCCGTTCAAGTATGCGGTCACGCTCTTTATCACCCTGATTCTTTGCCTGGTCGACGGCGGACTGACGATTTTTCTCGTCGAGAAAGGGGCATGGGAAGCCAATCCGCTGATGCGGCATGCCCTTTCAGTCAGTCATGAATACTTCATCATACTGAAGTATTTTCTGACGGCCGGAGGATTTCTATTTCTGATGCATCACGGCCGCAGGCGGATTTTCCGGGGCGTCATGACCCTGGAGGAACTGGCTGGTGGGATTCTTCTGTTCTATGCCGGACTGGTCATTTATGAGATTACCATCTATCATATTGTGAAATAGCCGCCCATGTGCCTGGCCATACCCATGCGATTGACCGAGATTCGGGAAGACCGGGGCGTCGCCGAAGCCGGCGGCGTCCGTCGCGAGGTCGGTCTGCAGCTGCTCGACGGACTGACTATCGGCGATTACGTTCTCGTGCACGCCGGATTCGCCATCCAGAAAGTGGACGAGGAGGAAGCGCGGAAGACCCTGGACCTGTTCCGCGAGCTCGGTCAGGATTTTTGAAGTACGTGGATGAATTCCGCGACAGCCGCGCCGGACGGAAGCTCGTCGCGGAAATACGCGAGGCTGCGCCGCACCGGCCCCTGACGCTGATGGAAGTGTGCGGCACACACACCATGGCCATCGCGCGGTTCGGCATACGGCCGCTTCTGCCGCCCTCCATCCGCCTCATCTCGGGCCCCGGGTGCCCCGTTTGCGTCACGCCACTGAAGTTCATGGACACGGCCGTTGCGCTGAGCCGTCAGGGATTGACGCTGGCCGTTTTCGGGGACATGATGCGCGTGCCTGGATCCGCTTCGAGCCTCGAACGGGAGGCCGCTTCCGGCGCGGACGTGCGCGTGGTCGCATCCACGCTGGAGGCCCTGGCTCTCGCCGACCGGTTGAAACCCCGGCCGGTGGTGTTTCTCGGCATCGGTTTTGAAACGACCGCGCCCACGGTGGCCGCGTCCATGCTCGAGGCGAAGCGCAGGAGCCTCGCGAATTACACGGTGCTTTGCGGCCACAAGACCATGCCGCGGGCCCTGGCCGCGCTGGCGGCCGGGAACCCGAGGCCGGACGGATACCTGTGCCCCGGACACGTCAGCGTGGTGATTGGATCCGGCGCGTATGAGGGGATTGTCCGGGATTTCGGCATCGGGTGCGTGATCGCGGGTTTCGAGCCCCTGGACATTCTCCAGGCGATACGAATGCTCGTCATTCAGTTTAAGTCAGGCGCTCCGGCCGTTGAAAATCCCTACAGCCGCGCGGTGACCGCGGGCGGCAACGGACGCGCCCGGGAGGTCATGGAAACGGTTTTCGAACCCTGCGATTCGGATTGGCGGGGGCTCGGCCGGATTCAGGGAAGCGGCCTGAGCATCAGGCCGGAATTCGCGGATTTCGACGCGGCCGTGCGTTTTCCGGTTTCGGTCGCGACCGCGTCCGATCCCCCCGGATGCCGGTGCGGCGAGGTGCTGACCGGAGCCGTGCGGCCGGCCGAATGCGGCCTGTTCGGAACGGCCTGCGCGCCCGACCACCCGGTCGGGGCGTGCATGGTTTCGTCCGAAGGAACGTGCGCGGCGGCTTATCGGTACGGGACGGACTGATCAGTTCAAAGTTCAAGGTTCAAAGTTCAAAGTTGAAAAGAGGAAGAACGGGAACGGGGAACACGGCCGGAATTTTCTGATATATTTTCTGAACCTTGAATTGTGAAATCAAGAAGATGCTGGACTTTCACGATGTGCTTTCACTCTGAACTAGTTACCATTTACTTTTTTCGTTGAACCTTGAACTTT
>JAFGAX010000034.1 GCA_016933415.1 bacterium | reverse complement strand
CGGAACGATCCGAAGCTGTCGCGCCATCTCGAAGGGGCGACCCTGCGGAAGGCCATTGTCGTGAAGAACAAACTCGTCAATCTGGTTGTACAATAATCAGGGAGTGAATCTGTCAGCGAGCGCATTCCCCGCGGCTTATCTTCAATAACTTAAAAATACAATAGCTTGATCCCGCGAAGCGGGGCCGCGGGGTTAGCGAGCGAATATCAGATGTCTCTTCTCTACAGATAGAAGATTCCCCGCCGCTTGCGGCGGGGAGCTTCAATCCGGGCCGTCCCGGCCCGGATCGGACCGGTTCTTTCGTTTCAGCCGAAGGAGGAAATCATATGAACATCAGCCGCAGTCTGGCGTTTCTGCTGTGTATCGGAGGGTTCTGCGCCGCGTCCGCCCAGGAGATGCGTTTTCTTGAAATCCAGGGCGGCGTGTTCAATCCCAAAGGCGCGCGCCGGGCGGGTCTCATCTTCGGCGCGAATTACGGGATTTCCGTGGACGAACGGGTGGACCTGGGACTGGGTTTCTCGGTTTTTCATAAAGGATATACCGAGACGACATCCGTCGATTCTTTTGAAACAAGCGCCGGCAGTGAAGGCCGGCGCGTGCTGGCCCCGGTCGAATATTCCACAACGATCATCCCGCTGACCGCGAACGTCACGCTGCACCTGCCGTTCCAGCCGCCTCTGGGGTACTACGTCGGAGGCAGTCTGTCCTACGAGATGCTGTTCGACAAATACACCAATTACCTGACCCGGGAAAAGGACAATCCGCGCTTCGGCGGATTCGGATGGATGGCCCGGGCCGGAGCGGAAGTGGTCATCGGAACCCGCTCATCGGTCACCCTGGAGGCTTTCTACAACGGATGCACGGTGAAGGGCGACCGGAAGAAAATTTCGGGAATCCCCAGCTGGAAGGAAGTCGATCTTTCCGGCATCGGTTTCCGCGGCGGGCTCCGGGTCGAGCTGTACTAGGCGGGGGTCATGTCATACGGAACTTCATCCGGCCGCTTCCGTTCCTTCGGGCAGGGCGGCGGCATCGGCGAGGCCATCAAAATTCTCCTGCTGCTGAACGGCATCGGGTTCGTGGCGCAGCTGATGTGGGATCCGGCGGTCACCTGGAATTTCGGCCTGACGCCGGCCGCCGCGTGGCAGGGGCTCCGCCTCTGGACGTTTGTCACATACATGTTCCTGCACGGCGACTGGATTCACCTGTTTTTCAACCTCTACGCGCTCTGGATGTTCGGGTCCGAACTGGAGCGGGACTGGGGATTCGGCGCCTTTCTCCGGTATTTCCTGATCTGCGGCGCCGGCGCCGGTGTTTTCCACGCGATGATCACGCCGCACTCCCCGGTTCCCACCATCGGCGCCTCCGGAGCCGTGTCCGGCGTCCTGGCCGCCTATGCCCTTTCCTATCCGGAACGTGAGCTTCACCTGCTTCTGTTCTTTATCCTGCCGGTTCGGATGAAGGCCAAGGTCCTGGCGCTCGGACTCGCGTTTCTGTCGCTTCTGCTGGGCGTACTCGGCAGTCCGGACGGCATCGCCCATTTCGCCCACCTCGGAGGCATGCTGGTGGGCGCCGTCATTCTGATCGCCGGCCGGCGCGCGCGCTCGCCGGTCGCGGTTTTCCGCGAATGGCGCCGCAAGCGGCGGTTCCGGCTCGCGGTTCGGCGCCGGCAGGAGAGCGAAGCGGTCCATGAGTCGGTCAACGAAATCCTGGACCGGATCCACCGCGAAGGATCAGAGACGCTGTCCGAAGCGGACCGTAAGAAACTCCGCAAGGCGGGCCGCGACCTGGACCGGAGGAACAGGCGGAAGGACGGATGAGACCGGCGATCGGCGCACGGATCACGGCCGTTCTTCTGCTGACGCTCGGGACGTTTTCTCCGGACCGGTCGGGTTCGTTCGCGGACACGGCCAAACTCCAGATCGGCTTCGAGGGGGATCCGGTTTCATACACCGTGGCCGCTTTCGAGCGCGGCCGCGTTCTGTACGTTTCGGTCGAGGAATTCGCCGACGCCCTTGGATTCGCGTCCTATGTCAACGCCCGCAACGGAAAGGCCGTTCTCCGGATCGGTTCCCGATCGGTCAAGATTTCCCCCTACAACCCTTTCGTCATGATCGACGACGCGGTTGTGCACATGGCCCTGCCCACAACCTCGATGAAGGGCCGGCTTTACGTTCCCCTGGCCCATTTTCTGGATGCGCTCGGCGGTTCCTTTCCGTACCGGCCCTCACTGCAGCAGGAGCGGCGGGTGCTGCTGCTCTCGAAGGTGCGGCGCAACATCACCGATTTCGACGCCGAAGCAAAAGGCAACGGTGTCGTCATCCGTCTGCACACCACCCGGCGTTTCTCACCCAGCGATATCGCCGTTTCCGTCCAGCAGGGATGGCTGCACATGACCCTCTACGGAGGCGTTCTGGACACCGTTCAGATGGCCTCGGAGGGCATCACCGGCATTTTCCGGAGAATGGTCTCCTACCAGTTCGACAAATCCGCCCAGATTTCCTTCCTGTTTGACAAGGAGATCATCGACCGACAGGTGTCGGCCGACGCGAACGGCGTCACGCTGTCCGTATGGTCTTCCGAGAAAACCGGCCGGAGCGCCGCGGCCGTGCCGGATGCCGTCCGGAGCCGCTGGCTCATCGATACCATCATCATCGATCCAGGACACGGCGGACGGGATCCCGGAACCATCGGCCGTTCCGGCACGAAGGAGAAGGACATCAATCTGGAAATCGGCCTGCGGCTCCGGGATCTGCTGAAGGCCGCCCTCCCGAGAACCCGCGTGCTCATGACCCGGAGCACCGACGTTTTCGTCGGACTGAAGGAGCGGGGTCAGTTCGCGAACGCCCAGGGCGGCAAGCTCTTCATCAGCATCCACGCCAACGCCAACGCCAGCCGGAACGCCAGGGGGTATTCCACGTATTTCCTGGGCGTCGGCAAATCCCAGCAGGCCATCGAAGTCGCCCGTCGGGAGAACTCGGTGATCCAGTACGAAGAGGCACCCGAAGCCTATCAGGAGTATCAGGATTTCGACTATATCCTCAATGCCATCGCGCTCAGTTCCTACCTGAAGGAGAGCCAGCAGCTCGCCGAGCTGGTCAACCAGAATCTCGGCCGGCGGACCAAAATCCCGAACCAGGGCGTGCACCAGATGGGACTGCTCGTGCTGATCGGCGCCAGCATGCCGGGTATTCTTGTCGAGACGGCGTTCATGTCCAACGCCCATGAGGAACGCCTGCTCCGGACGCGGTCATTTCAACAGAGCGTGGCGGAAGCCCTGTGTGAGAGCATTCAGAATTTCAAGAAAAAGTCCGAGGAAGAGATCGGATGAAGGACATCCGGCCCATCGGGATATTCGATTCCGGCATCGGCGGCCTGACCGTGGTGCGGGAAATCCGGAGGCAGCTTCCGGCGGAAAACCTCGTCTATTTCGGGGACACGGCCCGGGTTCCCTACGGGACCAAATCGCCCCGCGTGGTGTACGATTTTGCGTTTCAGGACACGCGGTTCCTGACCGGCCAGGACGTGAAAATGGTCGTCGTGGCCTGTCACACGGTCTCGTCCATCGCGCTCGGTTCACTGCAGGAGGCGTTCCCCCTGCCGGTTCTCGGCGTCGTCGAGCCGGGCGTGGAGGCGGCGCTGTCCGCCACCCGGACGGGCCGCATCGGCGTCATCGGGACCCGGGCCACCGTGCTCAGCGGCGCCTACGAAAGGTCTTTTGCCGCAAGGCGGCCGGGTGTGTCCGTTTTTCCGCAGGCATGCCCGCTTTTCGTCCCGCTCGTGGAGGAAGGATGGCTGGAAGGAGACGTCACCGGACAGGTTGCGGAACTCTATCTGAGGCCGCTCATGGAAAAACGCGTGGATACGCTGGTCCTGGGGTGCACTCATTATCCGCTTTTGAAGCCAGTGATTCAGAAAATCATGGGCGAAGGCGTCGTATTGATCGATTCCGCAGAAGAAACCGCCCGGACTGTGGCGGCAAAACTCATCACGGATGGAATTACGGGAGGACCCGGTCCTGCGGCCGAACCTCGGTTTTTCGTCAGCGACATCCCCCAGCATTTTCGTAAAGTCGGGGAACTGTGTCTGGGCGAAGCCATGAAGCAGGTGTTGCAGGTCGATCTGGATGCGGGGGAACCAGGGGTGAAAAAAAACTTGCATAACCAGCAAAAATGAATTATATTAAAATTCTTGATTTTACATCGGTTATCTTTTGTTTTTTTTGTCGAAGGAGAGAATGGTATGCGCGGTAAACTTCTGTTCAAAACCATCCTGATCGTCCTTCTGATCGCCTGGGCGCTGTACGCCCTTTGGCCCACGTTCAGACTCTACACCCTGACCGCGGATCAGAAGGCGGAATACACCTCTTCGGGCCGTCTGATCCCCATCATGAACAAATCCGTCCGTCTGGGACTGGATCTGCAGGGCGGCATGTACGTCACGCTCGAGGTGGATCTGCCGACGCTGATCCAGCAGCTGGCGAAAGTGCAGGATGAGACCCTGAACCGGGTGATCGAGGCGTCCAAGCAGGAAATGAATGTCAGCAGTGAAGACTTTCTGATCATTCTCAACCGGCATTTCGTGAAGGAGAACATCCCCTTCAACCGGTATTGGGGCGAATACGGCGATTCCAACGCCAAGATACTGGATTATCTGGGCAAACAGGCGTCCGAGGCGATGAACCGTTCGCTTGAAATTCTACGCAACCGGGTGGACCAGTTCGGCGTCTCGGAACCCTCCATTCAGCACATGGGGACCACCCGTATTCTCATCGAGCTTCCGGGCATTTCCGACACCGAACAGGCCAAGAATCTCATCGGAAAGACCGCGCTCCTCGAATTCGCCATGCTGAAGGATGCGACTGTTTTCGGCGAGACGATCGACCGCATCGACAGGGTCGTGGCCGCAGACCGCAGGGGGCCGGCCGCGAAAACCGCGGCGGCCGGACCGGTTGAGCCGCAAACCGACCGCAAAGCCGCCCAGGACACCCGGGACAAGGCCATCTCCGTCGGCGAGCTGTTCGGAGAATCCGAGACCGCCGCGGACGCGGGCGAAGACACCTCGGTGGTCGTGGACGAGGGCATGTTCGAGGAGAATCCCTTCATTGCCCTGCTGCGGAACACGCGCAGCGGACACGAGGTGAGCGTTCCGATCGAGAATGTCGGAGCTGTGGACCGGCTGCTGGCCCGTGAGGATGTCCGGAATTGCATCCCGCCGGACGCGCACCTTCTGTGGTCCTCCGAGACGCACAATGTGGGGGACAAGGTATTCCGCGAGCTCTACCTCGTCAAGAAAGAAGCCGAGCTGACCGGCAAGTATCTGACCAACGCCCAGGTGACCATCGGGCAGGACGTCCAGAGCGCCGGCCGGCCCGAGGTCAATTTCGAGCTGAACCGTCAGGGCGCGCGAATTTTCTCGCGCGTCTCGGGCGCCAACATCGGCAAACGGCTTGCCATCATCCTCGACAAGCGTGTGGTCTCGGCCCCCACCATCCAGACCAAGATTCCCGACGGCCGCGGCCGCATCACCGGAATCGGGGACATGCAGGAAGCCAAGATGATGTCCATCGTTTTGCGCGCCGGCGCGCTTCCCGCTCCGGTCTCCATCATCGAGGAGCGCATTATCGGCCCGTCTCTCGGCCTGGATTCAATCACCAAGGGCTCCTGGTCGGCCCTGATCGCGGCGGTGCTGGTGGTCGTTTTCATGATTGTTTATTACCGCGGCGCGGGCCTCATCGCGAACGTCGCCCTGTTCCTGAATATTCTGCTCCTGGTGGCGGCCCTGGCGCAGTTCCGGTTCACCCTCACCATGCCCGGCATTGCGGGCATCGTGCTGACCATCGGCATGGCGGTCGACGCCAACGTGCTGATTTTCGAGCGCATCCGCGAGGAGCTGACCGCGGGCAAGACCGTCCGCGCGGCGATCGAGGCCGGTTACACCAAGGCCTTCACCGCCATCGCGGACGCGAACGTCACCACGATCCTGACCGGCTTTGTGCTGTACTATTTCGGCACCAGCGCCATCAGGGGCTTCGCCGTGACGCTGATGATCGGCCTGGTCGTCAATCTGTTCACGGCCATCGTCGTGACCCGGACCATCTATGACCACATCACCTCCCGGTTCACGCTCACGAAGCTCAGCATTTAACGGAACGGATCATTCCCGGAATTGACGAGAGGGCAAAGGACATGATGCATTTTTTCAAGACGCCGAACATCGATTTCATATCGAAGCGGAAACCCGCCTATGTGGTTTCGGCCTTGCTGATCCTGATCGGGATCGCCGCCACCATCATCCGGGGCGGATACAATTACAGCATTGATTTCAAGGGGGGCACATCCGTCGCCGTCGGGTTCAAGGACGAGGTTAAAACGGAACAGATCCGGCGCGTCCTCGGCGACGCCGGTTTCGGCGGATGCGAGATCAAGAAATTCGGAGGGGGAAACGAGTATCTCATTTATGTCGAGCAGCAGAAAGACGTCAGCGCGCAGGATGTGGCGGAGCGCATCCAGCAGGCCTTCCACTCGGATCCGGCGATCGCCGGGTACGAACTGCGGCAGATCGACACAGTCGGACCCAAGATCGGGAAGGAACTGAGGAGCAAGGCGGTTTGGGCCATCCTGGTCTCGCTGGCCCTGATCCTCACGTATGTGGCCATCCGCTACGAGTTCATTTTCGCCGTGGCGGCCGTCGCCGCGGTGTTCCACGACGTTCTGGTGGTGCTCGGATTTTTCCCGATTCTCAACTGGGAAATCTCGCTCAAGGAGATCGCGGCTTTTCTGACCATCGTGGGTTATTCCCTGAACGACACCATCGTCATCTTCGACCGTCTCCGCGAGAACGCGAAGCTCCACCGGAACGAAAATCTGGCCGCGGTGATGAACCGGAGCCTCAACGAGACGCTTTCGCGGACCATCATCACCGCGCTGACCGTGTTCACGGTCTGCCTGATCCTCTTTCTGTTCGGAGGCGAAGTGATCCGCGGCTTCTCCTTCGCCATGCTGCTCGGCACGATCGTCGGATGCTATTCCACGGTGTTCGTCGCGTCGCCGATCGCCTATGAGTACTACATCCGCAAGGGCATCGGCACGGAACTGAAAATGGCCAAACGGAAAAAGTAACGGGGTGATCCCATGAAATTCGCCGTCCAGGAACAGTCGGGCGTCGTTCTGCTGCGCCTCGAAGGGCCGATGATCGGGGGACCGGATGCCACGCTGATGTCCGAGAAAATACACGAATGCATCGAAGCGGGGAAGGTGAGGTTTCTGGTCGACATGTCCAAAGTGGACTGGATGAACAGCTCGGGCCTCGGCATCCTGATCGGCGGCCTCAGCACGGTACGGAGCCGCGGGGGCCAGCTGAAACTACTGCATGTCGGGAAAAAGGCCCGCTCGCTTCTGGAGATCACCAAACTCGACCGGATTTTTGAAATGCACGACCAAGAGGAAGCCGCCATTGCCAGTTTTACTTGATGAGTCCGCCTCGGTTCAGCTGATCGTCGGCGCCCAGTGGGGAGACGAGGGAAAGGGCAAAATCGTCGATCTGTTCGGCGAAAAATGCGACGTGGTGGCGCGTTTTCAGGGCGGGCCCAACGCCGGACACACGGTTCTGTTCAACGGCGGGAAATACATCCTGCACCAGGTGCCCAGCGGCATTCTCAGGCCCCATACCGTCTGCCTCATGGGCAACGGGGTGGTCGTCAACCCGGAATCGCTTCTGGATGAAATCAACGGCCTGGAAGCCAGGGGCATCGACGTGGTCGGCCGTCTCTTCATCAGCCCGAACGCCCATCTCATTCTCCCGTATCACAATCTTCTGGACAGGGCCTTCGAGGAGGAAACCGTCGGGGAGCGGATCGGAACGACCGGAAGGGGCATCGGTCCCGCCTATGCGGACAAGGCGAACCGCATCGGCATCCGCATCGGAATGCTCTTCGACCCTTCCGGGTGGGAATCCAAGGTCCGGCAGACAGTGCAGGCGAAAAACCAGATCCTCCGCAGGCTGTACGACACCGACGGCCCTTCCGGAGAAGCCGTGGTCTCGACGCTCCGGCGGTTTCTCTCCAAAATCGGCGTGTGCGTGGCCGATGTCGGGCTGAAGATCCGTGAAGCGCGGGCGTCCGGAAAGACCATCCTGCTGGAAGGCGCGCAGGGCACGATGCTGGACATCGATTTCGGAACCTATCCATACGTGACTTCCTCCAACACCACGATCGGAGGCGCCTCGACCGGATTGGGGATGAACCCGCGCATCATCGACCGGGTCATCGGCGTGGTCAAGGCCTACACGACCCGGGTCGGCAACGGTCCTTTCCCGACGGAACTCAACGATGAAACCGGCGAAGCCATCCGGACCGTGGGCGGTGAATTCGGCGCCACGACGGGAAGACCCCGTCGCTGCGGATGGTTCGACGCCGTGGTGGCGCGGTATGCCGTCGAATTGAACGGAATCGACTGCCTGGCCATGATGAAACTGGACGTGCTGGACCGGTTCGATGAAATACGGATCTGCACGGCCTACCGCGCCGGCGGTCAGCGTCTGGAGTCGTTCCCGGCCTTTTGCCATGTTCTGGACGCACTGGAACCGGAATACATCACCCTTCCGGGATGGAAAATCCCCACTTCTGGAATCCGGTCCTACGGCGATCTGCCCCGGAACGCGGCCGCGTACATCGAAAAGATCGAGTCCCTGGCGGGCGTTCCGGTTCGTCTGCTGTCGGTCGGAGCGGACCGGGAAGCCACGCTCTGGAAATGACCCTCGAAGCGCCCCGCAGTCTCCGCGCGGGGCCGGCGGGAAGACACATTCACTCATTTTTCAATTGACAAAGGGCTGTTTTTTCTTTATATTTTTGCTCTGTTTTCGAAGATCCGCGAGGGTGTAGCTCAGCTGGTAGAGCAACGGCCTTTTAAGCCGTGGGTCCAGGGTTCGATTCCCTGCACCCTCACGACGCATCCTCATGATGTGTTTTATGCTGACATGCGCCCATAGCTCAATTGGTAGAGCATCTGACTCTTAATCAGGGGGTTGTAGGTTCGATTCCTACTGGGCGCACGGATGACAGGCCCGCCGACCGGCGGGCTTGTTTCTTTTAACGGCAAAACCACCACCTGTCGTAATGGTTCCCTCTTAATCGCCCTAATCCGGATTCCGCTCATGGAAACCCGATTTCACGTCCGATCCCTCGATGCGCGGCTTTCTCCCGAGGCCTTCCGAGAAATTCCCCGGCTCCCGGTCACGGTCGTTCTGGACAACCTGCGGAGCGCGTTCAATGTTGGATCCATATTCCGCACCGCGGACTGCGCCCTGGTCGAAAAGATCGTCACCTGCGGCATCACCGCGCACCCGCCGAACAAAAAGCTGGAGAAAACCGCACTCGGCACCATTCCGTTCATTCCATGGGAGCATCGGCCGGAACCCGCCGCCGCCATCCGGGAACTGCGGGACGCCGGCCGTCGCATCGTCGCACTGGAGACCACGGACCGGAGCGGTGTTCTCTGGGAACGCGCCGTCGCCCTTCCCGCCGCGCTCGTGGTCGGAAACGAGGCCCTGGGCGTATCCCGGGAGGCGCTTGACCTGGCGGACGACATCATCGAAATCCCCATGTTCGGGTTCAAGAATTCGATCAATGTGGCCGTCGCATTCGGCGTCGTTCTACACGAAATTCAGCGTCAGCACTGGGAATTTTACAGCGGTCTGCCCCGGTCGCACGAGCACGGTCCCGCATGACGATCGTCCTGCGGAATGAGCGGAGGCGTGAGCGGGAAAGGATGGTCCGCGACCAGATGCGCGCCAGGGGCGTTCGGGACGAGCGCGTCCTGCTGGCGATGACCGAAGTGCCGCGTCATTGTTTCGTCCCCGCCTCCCTGCAGTCGTCCGCCTACGCGGATGATCCGCTCCCCATCGGGGAGGGACAGACCATTTCACAGCCGTATATCGTGGCGGCCATGACTGAGGCGCTCCGGATCCGGACCGGCGACCGGGTTCTGGAAATCGGAACCGGCTCCGGATATCAGACGGCCGTTCTGGCCGAACTCGGGGCGTCTGTCCATACGGTGGAGATCCTTCCCGTACTCGCGGAAAAAGCCCGGGTGACACTCGGTCTGCTCGGGTATGCCGCCATCCGCTTCCGGACCGGAGACGGGAGCGAGGGGTGGCCTTCGGAGGCGCCTTTTAACGCGATCTGCGTGACCGCCGCTCCGGACCGGATTCCGGAAGTGCTTCTGGAACAGCTGGCCGAAGGCGGCCGAATGATCGTGCCGGTGGGGCTGACGCGGCAGGACCTCGTGTTTTTGGAAAAGGGGGAAGGGACCATCCGCCGAGAAACGCTGATGCCCGTTCGGTTCGTACGCATGACAGGCGGATAAGCCTGCCGAACCGCCGGCTCCGGATCCCGCGAAACAAGAACGCACCGCATCCGTATCATGAGAGTGAAGACGCTCAAAACCGAATGCGAGGTGCCTCATGACTGCGAAATCCGATCATCAAAAAGCGCCGATCCGGCGTCTTGTCCGTTCCGGGAACGACCGCATGCTCGGCGGTGTCTGCGGCGGAATCGCCGCCGCGCTGGATGTTCCGTCCGCGGCGGTCCGGTTGGCCTGCGTTTTCCTGACCTTTGTCAGCGGCTGGACGGCCCTTATGTATATCATCGCTCTGACGGTCATACCCCGTGATGCATCCGGGAAAAAGGAATCGTCCCGGATGGTTCATTCCGCCGGGTCCGTGTGGGGATTCCTCCTGGTCGGCATGGGTCTTCTTCTGCTCTCCGGATGGGTATCGGATCATTGGGACTGGTGGGGCGGGCCGTTCGGCGGTTTCTGGGGCTGGCGGCCGCTTCCGTTCCGCCTCCTCTTTCCGCTTCTGATCATCCTGACCGGCATCGGTTTGTGGATCCGCAGTCTGCCTGGAAGCGGAGAGACCCGGAAACCGGACCGGACGGGAGGCGGTTTCCGACCGGCTCTGTTCCGGTCCCCTTCCAACCGCATGATTGCCGGCGTATGCGGGGCAGTGGCGGATCGATTCCGCATCGATCCGACGCTGGTCCGGCTTCTGGCTGTGCTGTTCACGATGATGACCGCTTTGATTCCGGGTGTTCTTTTCTACCTCTGTCTCTGGATTGTCATCCCGGAAAAAAGCTGACGTTACGGACGCCATATGGAGGATTTCGGTATGAAACCGAAGAAAACATCCGTGATACCGGGACTGCTTTTCATCCTGACCGGTTCGTGGCTCCTGTTCAGGCAGTTCGACTGCGCCCCGGGTCTTTCCGAGCGGCTCCTGCCGGTATTTCTGATCGTTGTTTCGGTCATTCTGCTCTTTGACGCCCTCCGGCGGAGCGGATCATCCTCTCTTTTCTGGAGTGTGTTTCTTCTCCAGACCGGCATTTTTTTCCTCTTGAGGAATTACGGAATCATCGCCAGGATCGACGCGGATGAATACTGGCCCGTATTCCTCTTCGCATTCGGACTTTCGTTTTTTCTGCTCTTTCTCATCCGCCCCGGACAACCGGGTCTGCTCATTCCATCGGGTTTGCTCCTTTACATAGGCCTGATGGCCGCATCCGAATCCTTCATGGATGCGCCGGCAGGACTGGATGCGGCGGTCCGGTATTTCGGTCCTTTTTTTCTCATCGTTTCGGGGATCCGGATGCTCCTGTACCGCATCGTTCAATCCTTCCGAAAAACCGGGGAAACGGTTATTTGACAGAATCGTAACATTATTCCTCTTGACTTTCTGTCATAAATCCATTAATATCAACCAAGGGAAGAGGAGGCCCGTTCCGCGGGCTTCTTTTTTAATTATTCCCCAGTAATATTTCAATTTTCCACTTCACCGGCTGGGAAGGCGGAACCGCATTCCTGTGAGTTGGCTTCGCAAGAAAAACAGAAGGGAGAGGATTCCCGGAAGGGAAACACCGTCCTTCGGAGACTGGCTCAGACATTCCGATGTTCTGGCCCGATCCCTGCACCCCGCCAAACGCGTATCCCACCTGCTCGGGGAAATACAGAAGCGCAGCCTGTGCGACCAGGCGTTGATCGTCTCACACCATGCCGGCGACAGCCGGTGGGAAATCCCGTATTCCGCTCCGGAACATGAACCATCGATCCTTCCCGCCGATCTCATCGAAACCGTAAGCCGCCGCGCGCAGGACGAAATGAAAATCCTGTCGCTGACGGATCTGTCGGAAGATCCCGGCCTGGAACAACGGTTCTGGTCCCTGCGCTGTCGGAGTCTTCTCATCCATCCGTTCCACGTGCGGGAGGATTCGGCCCACGTGCTGATCCTGGTGAATCCCTCGGATCTCGGGGACGAATCCCGCCTGCTCGATCTGATCGAATACGCCGGTCCCCTTCTGACGCTGGCCCTTCACAACCACGGACTCTACAACGAACTTCAGCAGAAGGATCTCGAGCTCAACGATTGGGCAGAACACATCGAGAAGCGTATCGAAGACGGCACGAAGAAGCTCCTGGAACGCGAACTGCAGTACCACGCCCTGTTTGAAGGCAACAACGACGGCGTGGTCGTTCATGACCGGGACGGACGCATTCTGGAAACCAACCGTGCCTCCTGCCGCCTGTTCGGATACGAGCGCAGGGAACTGCTGAGCCTCGGCTGGCCGCGTCTGGCCGATGAACGGTTCGTGGAGCCCCTTTCGCTCTCCTTCGTCAGGACGCTGAGGAACGATCAAACATCACCCGTCGAGGCGCTTCTCACGCGCAAGGACGGGTCCCGGTTCGACGCGGAGGTGAACAGCCGGAAAGTCCGTTTCATGGGGAAGGAGGCCGTCCAGAGCTTCATCCGCGATGTCTCGGTGCGGAAGCATCTGGAAGCGGGCCTCCGGGAGGAGCGGGAGAAGTACCGCCTGCTCGTGGAATCGTCTCTGGTGGGCGTCTTCATCATCCAGCAGGGGACGGTGCGTTTCGCGAACACCCGTTTCGCCGAGATTCTCCAGCATTCACCGGAGACGCTCGCCGGGACCAATTATTTCGACCGGATCGATCCGGAGGAGCGCAGCATGGTCACGCTCCGGGAAACGCGCCGGGAGATGGGCGAGCCCGTGGAGGAGCACTACCAGGTGCGCTATATCCGGCAGGACGGGTCGCGCTGCTGGTGCGAAATACACTGCCGCCGGATCGAGATCGAGGGGAAACCGTCCGTCATGGGCAACGTGCTGGACATTTCCCAGCGCAAATTGTGGGAAAGCCAGCTTCTGGAAACCCAGAAGATGGAATCCATCGGCACGCTCGCGGGCGGCATTGCGCACGACTTCAACAATCTGCTCGGCGGCATTCTCGGGTACGCCTCCCTGCTTCTCACTGAAATGAAGGAGGACCATCCCTACTACCAGGACCTGCTGGCCATCGCGGAAACCGCGAAAAAAGCGGCGGATCTCACGAACCGCCTTCTGGCTTTCGCGCGTGGAGGCAAGTACCAGGTCTCGACGCTCCGGATCAACAAAATCGCGGAGGACGTGGTCGGCATTCTGCGGCATTCCGTCGATCCGTCCATCGAATTCGAAACGCGTCTTTCGGAGGACCTGTGGCCGGTGCGTGGCGATTCGCGTCAGATTCACCAGACATTCGTCAACATCCTGCTCAACTCCGTGGATGCCATGCCCGGCGGCGGGCGCATCATCATCACGACCGAAAACGTTTATATCGACGAGAAATCTCCGGAGACGCAGGTCGGAATCAAGACGGGAGATTACGCCCTGATCCGTTTCAACGACACGGGTGTGGGCATGGATGAGCGGACCAAGTCCCGTATCTTTGAGCCGTTTTTCACAACGAAACCGGCCAATGAACGGAAGGGCCTGGGACTTTCCATGGTTTACGGCATTGTCAAGAATCACAACGGTGCCATTCAGGTCCAGAGCGAGCTGGGAAGGGGCACGGTGCTTTCCCTGTTCTTCCCGAGATACATCCAGGCCGAACCGGAAGCCGAAAAACCGGCTCCGCCGGTCGTTTCCAACAAGGTCCTTCTCGTGGATGACGAGGAGATCATCCGGCATGTGGGCGACCGGATGCTTCGGAAGAAGGGATTCGAGGTTCTTCTCGCGCGCAACGGGAAGGAGGCGGTTGAGATGTACAACCGGATGAAGGATGATATCGCGGTTGTGCTCCTCGATCTGGTCATGCCCGAAATGGACGGCAAGGAAGCCTACCGGGAGTTGAAGAAAATCAATCCCAAAGTTCGTATTGTATTCACAAGCGGCTATGGTCCCCATGACCGTCCCGATCTGATGGATGGGACCGAAGTTCATTTTCTGCAGAAACCCTTTCATACGGAGATCCTGTATCAGACCATCAAGTCGGCGTTGGACAATGGCACCCGAAAATCCGGCCGAAAACTGGAATAATATTTGCTGTTAGTATATAGTGTTAAATATCATGACCAGTGCGGCTGTCCGTTGAGAAGGATGAAAAACAGGGATACTTCTGTCCGTTGCCATGAATCCTACCTTAAACAACATTAAAACAGATATTTATGTTGCCTCCGGGACTCCTGTCCCATACGATAAAATCTACTCAAAATCCGGTATCGGCTATCTACTACTTGATTCCCATTTCAATATATTCTCCTGCAACAGTTCGGTTGAAACCTTTCTCGAACGGGACGTCGTTGATCTGACCGGCAAATCTTTCCTTAATTTTGTGACCCCCGATACCCGCAACAGGATCGCCGCTTCCCTGGAACTCTGCGTTCGAAGGGGGTATATACGCGATATTCCTGTTTTTCTCGAAGATTCAATGCGCCATGCGGTTCCGTTTCTTCTCAGCGGGATTTCCCCGACCGGAGCCTCGGATGAGGAGCCCGGTCTCCGGATCACCTTGAAGGACATTTCCGCCGAGTTTCGCGCCCGATCCATCGCGGAATGTTCGATTCGACTGCTCGGCTCACTGGACCGGGAATCCGGCCGGTCCATCGATCTGAAACCGCTTCTCGAGCAGATTCGGGAATCCGTCGGATGCGACGGCATCGGATGGTCGGAGATGAAATCCGGCGGAAGATGCCAATGCTTCGGCAAGTGGACGGGATTCCAGTCCGGATCCGAGGATTCCGATTTCCGGAGATGGGCGCCCCAGACCTGGATGCGGTTCATGGCGGGATTGTCGGCCAACCCGGCCTGTGAAGCGACCGAAACCGGCGCAATGGTGATCCGGCTCGACGGGGTTGAACCGTCTTCAGAGGCCTCTCCCAAATCTTCCCCCCAACCGACTGAAAGCGCGGTTCCGTCCGTCAGGCCGTTTACGGAGCCGTTCGGCAATTATGCTTCTCTCGCCGTCTTTCCGGTGACCGGATCGGATGCGTCCCGTTTCCTCATCCTCGCGGACAGGAGGGCGGGTTTCTTCAGCGTTCCTGACGCCTCGTGCATCGGAACCCTGATGAACGCTCTGTTCCGGACAGCGGACGGCAGGCCCGAGTCCCAACAGGAAGCCGTTCCGGAATCGGAGACGGTTCTTCCCGATGTTCCGTTTCTCGGCATCCTGGAACTCCGGGGCGGAGCGGTCCGGAGATGGAATCCGTGGATGGAACGGTTTCTTGGATGCGGCGCGGAAGCGCTGGCGGGTAAAACCCTTGCCGAACTTTTTCATCCGGACAACCGCTCCATTGCCGGGGGGATGACGGATTCAGAGACGGCTGAACCGGTCCGCGTGAAACCCGCAATCGACGGGGGACCGGTCCGGCACGCGCTCGGATTTCCCGGCCGCATTCCCCGAACGAAGAAGGGGGATGAAACCTGGTACTGGATCGACTCTCCGGAACCCGATGACGGCCGCCGGCAGGCCTTTCTCGCAAAGCGCATGGAACTGCTTGGATTTCTGGCCGGCGGCATTGTCCTCGATTTCAACAACCATCTGGCCTGCATCCTGGGCTACGCCTCCATGCTCGGAGAAGCGATCCCCCGGACCAATCCGGCCTTTCAGGACCTGAAACAGATACTCGCCACAGCGGAGAATTCCTCCGCCCTGGCTTCCCGTCTGCTGGCCTTCGCCAACGGCACGCCCTATGAGGTCCGGGACCTGGACGTCAATCCCCTGGTCAACGAGGTCGCCGGCATTCTGTCCAAGGTCTATTCCCGTGAACTTCTGATACGGGCTGAACTGGACCCGTATCTGTACCGCATCCGCGCGGACGCGGTCCGCGTCCAACAGGCGATACTCGAGGCGGCCGTCAACGCCAGGGAGGCCATGCCGAACGGCGGAAAAATCGTTTTTCAGACACGGAACTGCACGCTGAACGAGAGCGATCTCCGCTCCAGGCCCGGCGCGCGGCCGGGCGCTTACATCCAGATCATCATCAGCGATACCGGCTCGGGCATGAGCGGTGAACGGAAACGACAGCTGAGCGAAGCGGCCGGAGAGACACCGCCGGAAGGAGAATCGGGCCTTGTGATGATCCGGACTGCGGTTGAATCGCACCGGGGTTTCGTGTCCGTCTTCAGCGAACGGAACAAGGGGACTGTGGTGAAAATCCATCTGCCGGCCGTGACCGAACAGGCGGCCAAACCGGCGGCGCCGAAATCCGGAACCCTGAAAGGCGGCCGGGAAAACGTCCTCCTGGTGGAGACCGAAACCGCCCTGCGCGACACTGGAAGAAAAATGCTTCACCGGTACGGATACCAGGTTCTGGCGGTTGCGGACGGCCGTGAGGCCCAGGAGATTCTCCGGAGCGGACGACGGCGCATCGACCTGATGATCTGGGACGGCACACAGCCGGGTGCAATGCTCGACGGACTGGCGCAGATGCATCCCCAGCTCCGGATTCTGGCCTCGGTCTGGCCGGGGGAACGCGAAGCCGCCGAACGGGCGCTCCGGGATCAGGTGCAGGGATTCGTCCTGAAACCGTTCCATGTGCGGCCGCTGATTCAGGGAATTCAGAACGCTTTGAACGCCTGAGGGGGGTATCGTGGTACAGCCGTCGCGCCGCCGTTTGCCGGTCCGATCCGCGAACCGAGATGACGCTTTCGCCTGTTTCATGGGCGATGTGGTTCACCGGCTGAAAAACAAGCTCGGCGGCATTCACGGTTTCGCCGACCTTCTTCAGAAGGAGCTTCCGGAGGACGATCCCCGTCTGCGTTACGTCCAGCGCATCCAGTCGGGCGTGGATCAGGTGGACGAGATGTTCGTCCGGCTGATGAAGCTGTTCCGGACGCCCGAACTCCGCAGGGAGAAAATCGAACTGACAGACCGGCTCGCCGCGGCCGCCGGCCGGGTTACCGGACTGAGCGGACGGACGGCCGGTGTTGATTTTCCGGAAAAAATCCGGAAAGCGCAGAAAGTCCGGGTGACGGGCGATCCGGACGTCCTGGATGATACGCTTTTCCATCTGCTGGATTTCACTTGCCAGACGGCCGAGACGGTCTGGGCCCTGACCGTCTCCGCGCCGGACGGAAGGCCGGCGGCCGTCACCATCCGGTACGAGCTTCCCGAAAACGGACTGCCGGAGAACCGCTCGGACCGGATCAGCGAACTCCTGAGGAACGCCCAGCCGGTGGAGGCGCGGATTTCACTGGCCGTGGCCGATCGACTGTGCCGTCTGCTCGGGGGGCGGCTGAAGATGGAAGCGCCGGATCCGCGGTCCCGGTGTCTGCTCCTTCAAATCAAGCGGGAGATCTGATCATGCAAACGGGGAAACGCATTTTTGTCGTGGACGACGAGGAGATGATCCGCGATCTTCTGAAGGAGACCTTCCAGCGGAAAGGATATGACGTCGACGTCGTGGCCACGGGCAAAGAGGCGCTCAGCCAGCTTTCCGGCCATCCGTATGACCTGGTCATCACCGACCTGCGACTGCCGGATATCAGCGGCATGAAGGTACTGGCCGAGGCGAAGAAGGAGAACCCGAATCTCGGCGTCATTCTCATCACCGGCTATGGCTCGATCAAGAACGCCGTCAAGGCCATGAAGCAGGGCGCGTTCGACTACATCACCAAGCCCTTCGAGCTCGACGAGATCGAAATGGTCGTCGGCAAGTTTTTTGAATTCCAGAACCTGGTCGGAGAGAACGAGTATCTCCGTTCCGAGCTGGACCGTAAATTCAGCTTCTCGAATATCGTCGGCAGCAGCGACCCGATGCAGAAGGTGTTTGACGCGATCCGGATGGTCGCCAAGAGCCGCGCCACGGTGCTGATCCAGGGCGCGAGCGGCACCGGCAAGGAACTCGTGGCCCGGGCCATCCATTACAACAGCGACCGGAGAAACGGCCCGTTCATCACGACGAACTGCGCGGCGCTTCCCGAAGGGCTCGTGGAGAGCGAGCTTTTCGGCCATGAGAAGGGCGCCTTCACCGGCGCCTACCGCATGAGCAAGGGCCGTTTCGAAACGGCGAGCGGCGGAACCCTGCTGCTCGATGAAATCAGCGAAATCAGTCCGCCGCTGCAGGCCAAGCTGCTTCGCGTGCTTCAGGAACGCGAGATCGAGCGCGTCGGAGGCGGCAAGCCGATCCCGGTGGACGTCCGGATCATCGCCACCACGAACCGGGATCTGAAACGGGAAGTCGAGGAAAACCGTTTTCGGGGGGACCTGTTCTACCGGCTCAACGTGGTTCCCATTTATCTCGCGTCGCTTTCCGAAAGGAGGGAGGACATTCCCCTCCTGGTTCAGCACTTCGTCCGGCGTTTCGCCGGGGAAAACAGCAAGCCCATCAAGGGCATCGCCGAGCCCGCGATGAAGCTCCTCAGTCAGAGGGACTGGCCCGGCAATGTCCGCGAGATCGAAAACTGCATCGAACGGGCGGTCGTCATGTGCGGTCCGGACGTGGACACCCTGAACGTCCAGCATTTCTATTTCGGAGAGGCGGTTTCACCGGACGCCGCTCCGGAAACGGCCGGATCACAGAGAACCCTGCGCGATGTGGAGAAGAACCTCATTCTCAAGACGCTCCAGGAGACGGACAACAACCGGACCCGGACAGCTGAACTCCTCGGCATCAGCGTCCGTACGCTGAGGAACAAGCTCAACGAATACCGCGAGGAAGGCGTCAGCATCTGACCGGACACCCGGCCGGGCCGACCGCATTCCGTTTCCGTTCATCCCCACCTTCTTCGGCAGGGGGGGATTTTTTTTGTCCGGCACCCGGCAGCCGCGGATCCCGGGATCTCCAGCCTCGAGTTCATGCCATCCATCTACCGATCCGGTCCGATCAACCGTTTTAACGGATTCGGATCGTTTTCCAGCGGCCGCGTAAGAGCATGGAAAAGGGTACCCGGTGCGGAAAAGCTTTCCTGACAAAGAAATCATATGACATATCATATGCGTACATTGGAGGCCATTGCAAGTATAAGAATAACAACACGATAATCTATTTGGTGATTGGTGGCATGGTACTTGCGTATTCTCGAAGCATATGCAGGTCCTGATGGTTCCGCACGAATGGGGCAAACTCCGGGGAACGATTCCCCGGCTCGGATCACCTTCAGGGCCTGCGAACTGGACCGGTTCCGCCGGAACCGTCCGACCCGGAGGCCGCGATGCATCAGCCCAGAAGCCTGCTGTTCGTCGATGATGAGACGGACATCCTGGAGATTCTCGTCGATTTCTTCTCGGACGAGGGATATGAACTCCACACCGCCACCCGCGCGTCCGACGCCATCCGGATCGTCGATCAGCATCCGGTCGATTTCATACTGAGCGATTTGAAACTGCCCGACTCGTCCGGATCGGATTTTCTCGATCGGGTGCGGGAGACCCGTCCAGAGGCGGTTCGCGTTCTGACGTCCGGATATTTCGACGTCCGGTTCGGCGAGGTCCGCGAGGATGAACGGAACGGCACCTACTATCTTTCCAAACCCTGGGACCTGTCGACGCTGAAAAATCTCGTGGAACAGAAACTGGGATAAACGACGATTGGAAAATCCGAAGCAAATTCTGTTTATTGACGCCGACGAAAAGTACCGCCGGACCGCGGAATCGGCGCTGAACCACGGCCTGTACGACTGCCGGCTCTGCCGGAACGGGGAAGCGGGCCTCGCGTCCATCGCGGTCCGCATACCGGATGTCGTCATCGTGGACGGACAGCTGGAAGACATGACCGGAGAGGAATTCTACATGCGCTTCCTCACGGATCCCCGCTTCAGGGCGAACCGGGACGTGCCCTTCATCGTCCTGACGCCGAACGGGATCCGGAACCGGACGCATTACTACAATCTCGGTTTCAGCGCCTGCCTTTCCAAGCCCTTCAACGCCAGTGAACTGGTCGAATTCGTCGAGGATGTGATGGTCTCCCACCAGCTGAAGATGGAGGAGGTCAACTGCTGGGAAACCATCCGAGAAGCCAAGGATTTTCTCGAGCGGGTCGTCGAAAGCTCGGCGGAAGCCATTGTGACCACCAACACGCGCGGCGTTGTCACCTACTGCAACCGGGCGGCCGAGGAGCTGTTCGGCGTTCCCTTCGAGGAGATCGTGGGGAAACGGGTCGGATCCTTCATGGTGAACGGCAACGCGGACCTGTTGAAGATCAGCGCGCTTCTGAAGAAACGCAACAAGGTGCAGAACTACAAGATTCTCCTTCTGAAGCGGGGCGGCCGGCGGATCCCCGTCAATCTGTCTCTCTCGATCATGAAGGACAGCGCCGGAAAGCCCATGGGCACGCTGAGCATCTGCAAGGAAATCGGGGCCGGTCAATTCGCCGAGTACGACAAAAACGAATCCGACCGGGTGACCGCGGTGGTGGAAACGGCCGTCGCCGTCAACCACGCGATCAACAATCCCCTGGTGCCCATTCTGGGAAACGCCCAGTTCCTGCTTCAGGACGAACGTCTCCCGCAGGAGGATATCCGCAGGCGCCTGCGCGTCATCGTCAAGAACGCCCTCCGCATCCGGGACATCACGCAGAAACTCGCCAATATCTCGCATCCGGTCACCAAGGAATACCTGAAGGGGACGCGGATGCTCGACATCGAAGCCTCCACCTGACGGGCCGGCCGGATCATCCGGCCGGCGGACGCGGCCCGTCAAAAACCCGCTTGCATTTATTCCCGCGGTTGATTACTTTCCCCACGTGATGGCCACATCTGAATCAATACGAGCGGCATTCCATGCCCGAAAAGAAGCGGCGCTCCTCGTTCTGGTTTCCGCGGCCTTCCTGAACGCGGGAAGCGGCAATGACGCCAAGTACGCGATGGAGTATTACCGCGCCGGCGCCGGTGCCAGGGCCGAGGGACTCGGCAACGCGAACGCCGCGGCGTCCCTGGATGTCACGGCCGTGTACTGGAATCCTGCGGCGCTGGCCTGGATGCCGGGTCCCCAGTTGCACGGGATGCACGCGGAACGGTTCGCCGGAGCGGTGAATGTGGATTTTCTGGCGGGCGGGATGCCGTTCGGAGAGAAAACCGCTCTGGCGGTCGGCCTGTACCGCATGGGCGTGGACGGCATTCCGGTCACGCGTCTCACGGATCCGTCTCGGCCGCTCGGCGCATGGATCACGGACGCCGACGGCAATATCCGTCTGAACGTGCCCTATGCGGAGCGGTCCGTGGACGACCAGGAACTCACTTTGGCGGTCACGATGTCCGTGCGGCGTTCGGACCGGATGTCGCTGGGCGTCACCCTCAAGACAATTCATAAATCCGTGGACCGCTATTCAGCCTGGGGAATGGGATTTGACATCGGCCTCTTCTGGCGGTCGGTCCGCGGCGTTCAGCTCGGCGTTGTTCTGAAGGACGCGACCGCCACGCCCGTCGTCTGGCGGGAAGGCCGCACCGAGTGGGTCCGTCCGCGTCTGCGTTTCGGAGCCGGACTGCCGGTCTTGATCGGGCCGTTGCGTTTCATGCCTGTTTCGGATTTTGAATTCGGCCTGGACGGCATCGGAAACGCCGCTTCGTTTCATTCCGGCTCCATGGACGGAGAATGGCACGGCGGATTGGAAGTGGGCGTACGAGACCGTGTCGCTTTGCGTGTTGGATACAACGTGGACCGAATGACGGCAGGCGCCGGCATGCGATTCTCCGTTTTTCACGTGGATTACAGCTTCTCCGGACAAAACGACCTCGGGAACTGTCATCGTTTGTCAACCACCATGACCTGGGATAAAGACAATTTCTTCCACTTCTAATTCTGATAACCTTTTTAAAAACAAACAAAAAACCCGTTGACATCCTCCATTTTTTTTTGTAAAATATAAACCTAAAATTCTTTTAGGGTTAGTCTCTTTTTGGAGTCTTCATGACAGCCAGCATGACCGGGCTTGGAGCATCCGAAGTCCATTATAATCAGTCTGTTGTGGTGGTCGATATCAAATCCTTTAACAACCGGTTTCTGGAGATATCCTGCCGCCTCTCTCCGTCCCTCACGCCTTTCGAGAAAGAAATCAAGGATTTGATCCGCAAATCCGTTGACAGGGGCAAACTTTATGTGAACGTTTCTCTGCAGGGAGAGAAACCCGAAGATCTCGGATTGTGCATCAATGCGTCCAAGGTCCGGGCCATTCAATTATTATTGCAGGAATTACGCAAAGCCGCCGGATTGCGCGAAAAGCTGACTCTCGAACATTACCTGAAGTTCACGGAAATTCTGGAACCGGACAGCAAGCCGGAAACCGCGGAAGCACTTTGGGAGACCTTGCGCAAAGCCGTTTCCGCCGCGCTGGACCGGCTGCAGGCCATGCGCCGTCAGGAAGGGGGGGCCCTTGCGGCGGACCTGCTCGAACGAACACGCCGACTGTACGAAGGCGTGGATTCCCTGGAGGCCCTGTCGAAGCAACGGCTTCCGGAGATCTACGGCCGGATGCGCGACCGTGTGCGTCAGCTGACGGAGGACAAGGATCTCGACGAGAACCGCATGCACCAGGAGATCGCCCTGCTTTCGGACCGCATGGATGTGACGGAGGAATGCGTCCGCATGCGGAGCCATTGCGCGCTCTTCGAGCGCACGCTCGGCGAGGACCGGGCCGTCGGCAAGAAGCTGACCTTTTTGCTGCAGGAGATGAACCGGGAGGTCAACACGATCTGCTCGAAGGCCAATGACGCCGAGATCAGCCACTCCGCCGTGGCCATGAAGGAGGAGATCGAGAAAATGCGCGAGCAGTCCCAGAATCTGGAATGAACGGAGGCGCCGGGAAACTGTTCGTCCTGTCGTCGCCCTCCGGAGGCGGGAAGACGACGGTTCTGTCCGCGGTGCTCCGGCGTGATCCGTCACTCCGGTATTCGGTGTCCGCGACGACCCGGCCGCCGCGGCCCGGGGAGACCGAAGGCGTTGATTATTATTTTCTGGATTCGGGGGAATTCGACCGCCGGATCCGGAGCGGCCGATTTCTGGAATGGGCGGAGGTTCATGGAAACCGGTACGGGACCCCGGTGGAACCGGTGCTCGACTGGGTGGAGGCGGGCGCGCGTGTGATTCTCGACCTGGACGTGCAGGGCGCGCTCGACGTGAAGCGGTCCTATGCCCGATCGGTTCTGATTTTTCTTCTGCCGCCCTCCCTGTCCGCCTTGCGCGAGCGTCTTGAACGGCGGGGAACGGATCACCCGGACGCGGTGCAGTCGCGTCTGGCCGCTGCGGAGACGGAGATGGCGCATTGCGAACAGTACGATTTTCTGGTATTCAACGACCGGCTCGAGGATGCGGTCGACTGCCTTCTGGCGGTCCTGCGTCCTGCCGGGAACAGGCAACCCTGATTCAAGCGCAACGGAGAGAACCATGAAGGAATTATCAACGGATGAACTGGTCGCGAAGACCGGGAATATCTACGAGGCCGTGGTCGTCATGGCCCGGCGGGCCCGCCAGGTCAATGACGAGCAGAAGGCGCTGATTGACAAGGACCGGGAGGCGGTGACGCCTGTGGAGCCCAAGGAGAACGAGGATTTCGACGAAGTCGAAATCGATCACGAGGCCCTTCTGAAAAACCACACCAAATTCCCGAAGCCGTCCCGAGTCGCGATCGAGGAAATGGCGGAGGGCAGGATCCACTACGAGGTTCTGCCGCCGGAAGAGGCGGGCTGACCGTCCGTGAGGGGCCGCCTGGAAAACAGGAGGATCCTCCTGTGCGTGACCGGAGGCATCGCCGCCTACAAGGCCTGCGAAGTGCTTCGGCTCCTGCAGACCGAGGGCGCTGAGGTTCGCGTCGCGATGACCGCCGCGGCCGCGGAATTCGTGGCGCCCCTGACGTTCGAAACCCTGTCGCGGCATGAAGTGGCCGTGTCGCTGTTTCCCGGGCACCGGGTCATCACCACGCGGCATATCGGCTGGTCCGAATGGGCCGAGTGCACGCTGGTCTGTCCCGCCACGCTGAACAGCGTCGGAAAGGCCGCGTGCGGCATCGCGGATGATTTCGTCACCACGGCGATCGCGGCCGCGCGCACGGCCGTTGTCTGGGCACCCGCCATGGATTTCGGGATGGCTGAAAACGCCGTCTATCTCCGGAATGTCGAAACCCTGAAGGCGCTGGGGCACCGTTTCGTCGACCCGGAATCCGGCCCCCTGGCGAGCGGCGCATCCGGCCGCGGCCGGCTGGCCGGCGCCGGACGGATTCTCGACGCCGTGCGCACGGCGCTCCGCGGTTCGACGACTCTTGGCGGCCTCCGGGTGCTTGTGACCGCGGGCCCCACGGCCGAAAATCTGGATCCGGTCCGTTATCTGACCAATCCCTCGTCCGGGAAAATGGGCCTGGCCATGGCTGAAGAGGCGCTTCTCAGGGGCGCCCGCGTCTCGCTGATCTCCGGCGCGGCATTCCGGCACGTGGCCGACGGCATCCGCCTTTTACCCGTCCGCTCGGCCGCGGACATGTCGGACGCGGTCGAAAAGGAGTGGCCGGATCACGATATCCTCGTGATGGCCGCGGCCGTGGGCGACTACCGTCCGGCGACCGTCCCTTCCATCAAGTGGAAGAGAACCGCTGAAAAAAGAACGGTTGAACTGGAACCGACCGAAGACATCGTGGCCCGCGCCGCCGCCGTCAAGAACGGCCGCATCGTGGCGGGCTTCGCGCTGGAAACCGAAAACGGAGAGGCCAACGCCTTCGAAAAGCTGACGCGCAAGAAGCTCGACCTGATCTGCCTGAATCCGGCCTCCGAGCCGGATGCGGGTTTCGGAAGCGACACCAACCGTCTCACGCTCATCGACATAAAACACCGCGTCCGGCCCCTGCCGCTGATGCCGAAATGGGAAGCCGCGGCGTCCGTCTGGGACGCGATCGAGGAGCTGAGAGCCGACGGAGGCCGGACATGACGGAGTCCGCCGTGGACGTCTGGACGTCCAAGGCCGAAGCTTATCTCGCCCAGCAGCGCGATCTGGGGGGGCCTGAGTTGTACGGGCTGGCGCTTGCGCTGCCCGCGCTGGGTCTCCGCGGGCCCGCGCCTTCTCCGGCCGGCGGCAGACTCGAAGCGTTCCGCATCGAGATCGGGGACTGCCGGAAATGCGGCCTGGCCGCGAGCCGGACGCATCTGGTATTCGGAGCCGGTAATCCGGACGCCCGGCTGATGATCGTGGGCGAGGCCCCGGGCGAGGAGGAGGACAGGCGCGGGGAGCCCTTCGTGGGCGAAGCAGGCCGGCTCCTGGACCGCATTCTCAATGCCGTCGGGTTCGACCGTGAGGAAGTGTACATCGCCAATGTCCTGAAATGCCGGCCGCCGCGCAACCGGGATCCCCTTCCGGAGGAAACGGCGCTCTGCCTGCCCTATCTGGAAGGTCAGATCGACCGCATCCAGCCGCGCCTGATCCTGGCCCTGGGACGGTTCGCCGCCCAGAGTCTGTTGTCGTGCGCGGATCCGCTCTCGCGACTCCGCGGCGCCGTTCAAGAGCGGAACGGCGTTCCGGTCATCGCCACCTACCATCCCGCGGCCCTGCTCCGCAACCCCGAATGGAAGAGGCCGACGTGGGAGGACGTCCAGCGGCTGCGGAAACTGTACGACGAGCGGGTCGGGGACAAGCCCGCCTGGAATCCGTCCGCATGAAGAGCCCGTCCGTCGAAAGCCGGATGGAATCGGCGCTCGGATTCGAGCGCGTTCCGCCCCAGTCCATTGAAGCCGAAAAAGCGGTCCTCGGATCGGTGATGCTGGACAACGAGAGCATCGGGAAGGCGATCGAAATGATCGACCCCTCCCATTTCTACCGGACCGCCCACCAGAAAATATTCACCGCCGCGCTGAACCTCTACGAGCGGAACGAGCCCGTCGATCTCATCACCCTGTCCGAGGAATTGAAACGGCAGAAGATTCTGGACGAAATCGGCGGATCCTACTACCTCACCGAACTCGCCGAATCCATCCCGTCTTCCGCCAATGTCGAGTACCATGCCCGCATCGTTCTGGAAAAGGCGGTGCTTCGGAACATGATCGCCGAGGGCATCGCGATCGCGCGCGACTGCTACGAGGCCGGACGGGATCCCTTCGAAATTCTCGACCGGGCGGAACAGCGCATTTTCGGACTTTCCGAGAAGCGGCTGACGAAGACCTTCCAGCACATCGATCCCATCATGCACGAAACGTTCGACAAGATCGAACGCTTCCACCGCGAGCGCAAGGGCGTCGTGACGGGCGTGCCCACGGGCTTTACCAAGCTCGACGAACTCACGTCCGGATTCCAGCCGGGGGAACTCGTCATCGTGGCGGGCCGGCCGTCCATGGGAAAGACGGCTTTCTGCCTGAACGTGGCGCGCAACGCGGCCGTCGAGGCCAAGGTGCCGGTCGCCTTTTTCAGCCTGGAAATGTCGAATCAGCAGCTGGCCATGCGTCTGCTCTGCGCCGAGGCCCGCGTGGACGCCCACGGGGTCCGGACCGGGCACCTGGCCGATCACGAGTGGCAGAAGCTCAGCATGTGCGTCGGGAACCTGGCCGAGGCGCCGATCTACATCGACGATTCCTCGACGATGGGAACGCTTGAACTGCGCGCCAAGGCCCGTCGGCTCAAGAAGGAAAAAGGCGTCGGCATGGTGATGATCGACTATCTCCAGCTCATGCAGGGGCCGCGGAACGCCGAGAGCCGCCAGCAGGAGATCTCGTCCATCACGCGCTCCCTCAAGGCGCTGGCCAAGGAGATCGATCTTCCCGTCATCGTGCTGTCCCAGCTCTCTCGCGCCGTGGAGGTACGCGGGGGCGAGCGGAAGCCGCTGCTGTCGGATCTGCGGGAATCCGGAGCCATCGAGCAGGACGCCGACGTGGTGCTGTTCATCTACCGGTCCGAATTTTACGGCAAGGCGATGGATGATCAGGGTCAGTCCGTCGAGGGCAAGGCCGAGGTGATCATCGGCAAACAGCGGAACGGTCCGGTGGGGACCGTGCATCTGAGTTTCATCAAGCAATGGGCCAAGTTCGAGAATCCGGCGTTCGACGAGGACGCGGCGGGTCCTCCGTTTTGAGAGCGGTCGGGGCTGACATGAGCGCACGTCCATGAAAACAGCGGCATCCAAACGGCCCGCGGCCGGTCCGGACGTGGTTCGCCCGGCGCACGAGACCCGCGACGCCGCGGGCGGGCCGGAGACCGCGGCCCGTCAACGATCGGAGATGGACGCCATCGTGTCCCTTGTCCGGACCCACCACCGCAACGCCGACGCGGACCTGCTTGAGAAAGCGTTCCGGTTCGCCGGTGAGGCCCACCGGAACCAGCTTCGGAAGTCCGGGGTTCCCTACATCGAACACTGCCTCGACACGGCCCGGACCCTGGCCGAACTGCGGATGGACGCCGTGACCGTGGCCGCCGGGCTCCTGCACGATGTGGCGGAGGACACCGGCGTCTCGATCGACGAGGTGCGCGAGGCGTTCGGCGATCCCGTCGCCCAGCTGGTGGACGGCGTCACGAAGATCAGTGAACTGAAATTCAACAGCCGCGAGGAGGAGCAGGCCGAGAATTTCAGGAAAATGATCTTTTCGATGTCCAAGGATCTCCGCGTCATCCTGATCAAATTTGCGGACCGTCTCAACAACATGCGGACGCTCGAGTTTCTTCCGGCGAAAAAAGCCGAACGCATCGCGATGGAGACCCGGGAGATCTACGCGCCCCTGGCCCACCGTTTCGGAATGGCACGGATCAAATGGGAGCTCGAGGATCTCGCCCTCAAGGCGCTGGACCGGCCCTCGTATGACCAGCTGTCGCGCAAACTGCAGGACCGGAGCGACGAAAGCGGACGGTTCATCCGGCGGACAATCGATCCCATTCAACGGGAGCTCCAGAACGAGGGCATCCAGTCGGAAATCGCGGGCCGCAGCAAGTCCCTCTATTCGATCTACCGCAAGATGAAGGAGCGTTTCAAGCCCTTCGAGGAGATCTACGACCTCCTGGCCATCCGGATTCTCGTGGACGACATTGACCAGTGCTATTTCGCGCTCGGCGTCGTTCACAAGCTGTACACGCCGGTGCATGACCGTTTCAAGGACTACATCGCCACACCCAAGATCAACATGTACCAGTCGCTGCACACCACGGTGATCGGCCCCGCGGGGAAGATGGTGGAGATTCAGATCCGGACGCGGGAGATGCACCGCGTCGCCGAGATCGGCATCGCCGCGCACTGGAAATACAAGGAAGGCCGGAAAAAGGACGACGAACTCGACCGGTACAGCGCCTGGCTCCGCGAGATGATCGACTGGCAGAAGGACACGCTCGATCCGAAGGAGTACATGGACATCCTGAAGACCGACCTGTTCAGGACCGAGATTTTCGTCTTCACGCCCAAAGGGGACCTGCTGAAGCTGCCGCAGGGATCCACGCCGATCGACTTCGCGTTCGCCGTGCACACCGACATCGGCGTGCACTGCATCGGGGCCAAGGTCAACAACCGCATCGTCTCGCTGAACACCGCCCTGCAGAACGGCGACTCGGTCGAGATCATCACGTCGGCCCACCAGCGGCCCCACCAGGACTGGCTGACCTTTGTCCGGACTTCGAAGGCGAAGAGCCGCATCAAGCAGTGGCTGAAGGAGGCCCAGCACCACGAGGCCATCCGTCTCGGCGAGGAGATCCTGGCCAACGGCATGAAGCGGTATAAAATCAAAGCCGGCGCGAAGGAACTGCGGCAGGCCGCGCAAACCCTGGGAAAGCGGTCCGTCGAGGAACTGTACGCCGAACTGGGACGGGGCGAGATTCCGGCGCAGAAGATACTGGAGATTCTCGTTCCCGACCATCCGCTGACCGAGCCGGAATCTCCTCAGTCCGGTACCCTGTTCGAGAAGTTCCTGACCCGCGCGCGGGGCTCCGCGAGGGGCATTCGGGTGCAGGGCATGGACCATTTTCTCATCCGTTTCGCGAAATGCTGCCATCCCGTTCCGGGCGATGCCATCGTCGGCTTCATCACCAAGGGACGCGGCATCGTCGTCCACCGCCGGGACTGCCTGAACAGCGCCCGGCTCGGCGAGTCGCCGGAACGGATCATTGAGGTTTCCTGGGACGTTGACAGCCAGGGGGCCTTTCTGGTTCAGCTCCGGCTCATCGCGTCGGAACGGAAGGATTTTCTCAAGGATACGGCCGAGTCCCTGGTCGCCATGAACACGCACATCGTTAAAATGGACATGCGGAGCGAGAACACGCTCATCGACGCTTCGCTGATCCTGGAAGTGAAGGACCTGACGCATTTGACTCAGATCATCCGCCGCCTGCAGGGGATCAAGGGGGTGATCTCGGTGAATCGGGACAGCGGAACGCCCGATGCTTCTCTGTTGGCCAGTTGACCGTGGAATCAACGAACCGGAAGGAGACGAGGATGAATCCCATGCCAACGATCACCAAGAAGGATGTCGCCAAGAAAACCGCCAAGCTTGTCGGGGAGCGGATCTACACGACCGAGAAAATCGTCGACGGCGTTTTCGACGCGCTCCGCCAGTTCATGGAGGAGGCGGATCCGGAAATCCGGATTGAAATCCGCGATTTCGGCGTTTTCGAGGTCAAGAAGACCCGCCCGAAGCCCAAGGCCCGCAATCCCAAGACCGGTGAAATCATCTACGTTCCCGCCCGCCGCAAGACGCATTTCAAGGCCGGCAAACTGCTCAAAGAAGTGCTCAAGAAGCCGCTTCCCTGAACGATCCGTGGGACGCATTCTGGGCGTGGATTATGGTACGCGGCGGATCGGAATCGCCCTAAGTGATCCACTGCAGATCACCGCGCAGCCGTACGGCGCCTGGACGGGCGTTCGTGACGCTTCGCTGATCGGACGATTCGTCGCGCTTGTCCGGCAGGAGGGGGTGGAACGCGTGGTTGTGGGACATCCGCTCACACTCAAGGGAACGGCGAGCCGGTTCTGCGGCGCCGTGGAGCGTTTCGCCGGATCCCTGTCGGCCTCCTGTCCCGTGCCGGTTGTTCTGTGGGACGAGCGGCTGACCTCGGTTCAGGCCCACCGCGTGATGCATGAAATGGGAAAACGGCCGGGGAGGGAGAAGCCGTCGGTCGATGTGCTGGCCGCGGCCCTCATGCTGCAATCGTATCTCGATTCCGTCAACAGACCCCGGACATGAAGATCCGAAATCTCTTTTTCGATTCGCCATGGAGCTGGCTTTGGACGCCGCTCGGACTGGCAGCGGCCTTTCCGCCCCTGCCGTTCGGACCGATTGCCGCGGTCGCGCTGGTTCCGTTTTTCCGCACGGCGATGCGGCGCGGACCCGGAGCCATGCTGGCCGTCGGGTATGCCGCGGGGCTCATCTGGTCGGCGGCGACCCTGTACTGGATCGCCTGGCCGACCGCCCTGGGTTTCATCGGCGCCATGCTGATTCTTCCGGCGGCGTTCGCGGTTTTCGGCTGCGCCCTGTCCTGGCTCGGGGGCGTCTGGGGCGGAAAGGCCCTCGTGACCGCCCCCTTTCTCTGGGCGGGTCTCGAGATCATTTCCGCCAGGGGGGATCTGGCGTTTCCCTGGAACATGCTGGCCGTTGTCTGCACGCCCGGGCCGGTGTGGATTCAGTTCGCGGACCGCACCGGCGCCGCGGGCGTTTCGTTCTGGATCGTCCTGCTGAATGTTCTGGTGGTTGCGGTCCTCATGAACCGGCGGGATGTGAAACGCACGGCTGCTGCAGTGACCGGCCTGGTATTGGCCCTGCTGCTGCCCCTGGCATACGGGACCCGCGCGATGGGCCGTCCGGCTCTTCCCGAACCCGCGAAACCGGTTCGGATATCACTTCTGCAGGGAAATGTGGATCCCTACAAGAAATGGACGCCGGCTTTTCTGGATTCGAATTTTATCATTTTCGACCGTCTGACGCGGCGCGCCGCCGTCGAATACAGGCCCGACCTCGTCGTCTGGCCTGAAACCGCAACCGCGTGCTACCTGCGTCATCGTTTCCTGTACCTGAACTGGATCAAACACCTCACCGACAGCCTGAATCTTCATATCCTGACCGGCTCCCATGATTACGACTGGTCCGCGGAGGACTCGATCAGGACCTACAACGCCGCCTTTCTTCTGCGGCCGGGATCGTGGGACATCGACCGGTACTGCAAGATGCGGCTGGTTCCGTTCTCCGAACGGGTGCCGTGGGTGGACCGGATACCCATTCTCCGGCGGCTGGCGTTCCGCGTGCGTTCGGACATGGGAGATTACACGGCGGGCGATTCCACGGGCGTGTTCGTCATGACCCTCCGCGACGGCCGGTCGGTACGCCTGTCTCCGCTGATCTGCTTTGAATCCGTGTTTCCCGATCTCGCCGTCCGGTGCGCCGCGGCCGGCGCCGAATTTCTGATCGTGATCACGAACGACGGATGGTTCGGCGATACGTCCGGACCCAGACAGCACGCGGCCATCGCCTCCCTGCGCGCGGTCGAAAACCGCCGGTGGATCGCCCGGTGCGCCAATACGGGCATTTCGGGATTCATCGACCCCTGCGGCCGGATGGTCTCGAAAACCCGCTTCAACCGGGAGGAAGTCCTGTCCGGAGAAATCGTCCCGCGTTCGGAGTTGACCTTTTTCACGCGCCACCCGCGACTGTTCGGAGGAACCGTGCTTGGGGCGGACCTGTTTTTTCTGCTGGCCGCGCTGGTCATCCGGTTCCGAAACCGCGGCCGGCGCCTGCGGGGGGCCGCATGACCCGGCGATTGTTCCGGCCGCTGCCGGACCGGAGACGCGTTGCGTCCGCCTCGATCCTGGCCGTGTTCCTCTTCAACGGTTTTGGACCTGGATTCGCGGACGATCTGCGGACTTCGGTATTGAACACGTTCAAGACGCGGCCGCTGGCAATGGGCGGAGCCTTCACGTCGGTGGAGGACGATCTTTCGGCTCTTGACTTCAATCCGGCGGCCTACCGGCTCGGGGAGGGTCCGGAGGAAATACGGGTGCACGCCTTTATCAATCCGGGCGGGCCGATTCTCCTGCTGGGCAATGCGTCCCGCATCGATTCCTGGATCCCCGCGCTGTCCGGCGTCGTACAAGGTGTGGGGTGCGCCCTCGGCCGGTTCCACGGGGGAATCGCATTTGCGGGTGAAATGCCCGCGGTCCGGATCCGTTCAAACCATCCCGGGTTCTTCGACGCCAGGGATTTCGGCCGGGATTCAAACACCGACTTCGGTTTCTCCTTTCACCTGGCGCCCAAGGTGTCGCTCGGGGCGGCCGGCGAGATGACCGTGCGGGAGGGTGCATGGAGGCGGGCCCGTTTCGGATACCGGTACGGCATACAACTCAGGCCCAGGGCCGACCTCTCGTTCGGCATGTGCTACTTCGATTTCCCGAAGGGCAATGCGGCGGATCGTGTCCTGCTGGAAAGGCTGGCCGATGCGACGCTCAACATCGGCGCGGCCTACGCGCCCGCCGGGTGGCTGAGGCTGGCCCTGGACGTGCGGAACGTCAGCGACGAGGGCAAGGAAGTGGTTCGCGAGCCGCATGTCGGCCTGGAGATTGTTCCGCTCCGCCATCTGGCCATCGAATCCGGATATTTCCGGATACGGGGGGACGGGGGCGAGACCTTTTCTGTCGGACTCTGCCTGCTCGATCAGCATGCCTGGATCCGGCCCGACCGGCCGCACGCGGGTCCGCGCTGGGTTCTCCGGTCCGCGCTGGTGGAATCCAGGAGTCCGGCCGGCAGAACCCGGTGGGTGTTTCTGACCGGAACCCTGTGTCTGTGAGAATGCGTCCGATGCGACATCCCGGCATTCAAGAAATCCGACCGCGCCGCCGGATCCGCTTCGTGCCTGACCCGGGAGCGGCCGTGATCGCCGCCGTCCTGTTCCTGGCTCCGGCCCAACGGACCGGGGCGGCGCCCCTTTCCGTGAGGACGAACATCGATCTTCTGTCCGTTGCGGCCGATTCAGCGGCCGCGGCTTTCATGCGGCGCGCCGGACTTGCTGGAGGAGACACGCTCCGGCTGACCACACGCGGTGATGAGGCGGATGACCGCGGACAGTACGTCCTGTCCAGATGGATGCTCGGACTGGACCGCAGGAACGTGCGGGTGGTCCGGTCTCAGGACCCCGTGCGCGCCTGGTTCGTTTTCGTGTCGGCCGCCGGAGTCCGGTACAGCGGGGCGGAGGGCCGCGGTTTTCTCCGCTCCGGGTCCGTCCGCCGCACGGCCGTTGTTTCATTGACCTGGCGCCGGCAGGCGGCGGACGGGACGGTCCGCGCGGACACACTGGCTTCGGCCTGCGGCGACGTGATTCCGCGGTCCGCGCTGGAATCGGCCGAACAGGGCGGACTGCTGATCGGCCGGCCGGAGAGGCCGTCTCCGGGATTGCGCTTCCGCATTCTTGAAACAGCCGCCGCGGCCGCGGCGGTCGGATGGTCGGTTTACGCTTTTTTTTCCATTAGGAGCCGTTGATGCAAAAAAACATTCGCCTGATCCGGACGGCGGCCCTGGCCGCGTCCATTGTTATCGGATTCGCCTGCTCGGGACGTCAGTCGCTGTCCCGGAGCGCCTCGCCCGCGGACGCCTTCGCGCACGCGAAGGCCGTATTCGACAAAAAGGATTATTTCAAGGCCAAGAACCTGTTCACCGTGATCGTCCTGAACCATCCCGCGGGCGAGACCTTCGAGGCCGCGCAGTATTATCTGGCGGAATCGCATTTCAACCTGAAGGAATACATCGAGGCCATCTCCGAATACGAAAAACTCATCCGCAGCATGCCGCGGAGCGCCTACGTGGACGATGCGCAGTACAAGATCGGGCTGTGCTATTTCAGGCTGTCGCCCGGATACGCGCTGGACCAGGAGTACACCTACAAGGCCATCGACCAGTTCCAGAAATTTCTCGAGGAGTATCCGGACTCGGAACTCAGGGGCGAGGGCGAAAAGCGGCTGTCCGAATGTCGCGAGAAACTGGCGCGCAAGGAATTCAAGACCGGCGAGTTGTACACCAAAATGGGACATCACAAGGCCGCCATCATTTCATTCGACGTCGTGCTCGACCAGTTCTACGACACGTCCTTCGCAGACGACGCCCTCTACCTCAAAGCCCTGTCGCATCTGAAGCTGGGGGAGACGGAAGCCGCCGACCTGACCCTGCGGTCCCTGCTCGTGAAATACCCGGACAGCCCGTACCGTTCGAAGGCCGAAAGCCGTCTCAAATCCCTGGCCGGGAAAGGCTGAGGGGCCGTGCGTCTGGGCGTTTTCGGGGGTACGTTCGACCCCGTTCACATCGGTCATCTCATTCTGGCGGAAACCGCGCTGGACGAAGCGGGTCTGGACCGGATCCTGTTCGTGCCGGCCGCCCATCCGCCGCACAAGCCAGACGGGCCCTCCGCATCTCCGGGGATCCGGCTGGAAATGCTACGGGCCGCTCTCCGGGGCAATCCCCGCCTGGAGACAGAGGACCT
>JAFGAX010000227.1 GCA_016933415.1 bacterium | reverse complement strand
TAGTTGAGAAATCCGATTTTTTTTGATAAAAGTCAAGCTATTTCTTGGGTTTCATGCAACTTTGCTACATCGCCAATTATTGAAGGCACACCGTTTGTTTTTCAAACAGAAAAATTGCAGTAGCTTGGGCCCGCGAACCGGGACTATGTCCATCATAGAAGTTAACCGTGATACTCCGCTGCTTGCGGAGGAGCAAGGCGCGGGGTATCTTTAAAGTCGTGCTCTGCCACTGGCTGACGGCCTTTGTTTTCATGACGCTCGTGCTGTTCCTCGGCGCGATGCTTCCGGATCGGAGCGCGTCCCTGTCCGCCGGCCTGACCCTCCTGTTCGTGAGCTTCTTCGGCGACAACCTGGCCGGACTGGCCCCCGCGCTGGAACCGCTGCAGCCGTTCTTTCCGCATTCCCATTTCCAAAACGTCGTGCGCATGCTGACCGGTCCGCCCGCCTGGGGCGACATGCCCGCACTGTTCGAGATGGGCGCGGGCGGGATCCGAGCCGCGCAAACAGCGGGATCGGAGTGGATTGTCGTGAACGACACGCTCAGTCTCCGCGGGGGAAGGCAGAGAAACGAGGAACATCTGTCTTCACTCGTCCGGGGGACGGAAAACGCTCTTGACATTTTCGATTTTTTCGCCTAACTTGATTTCGATCGACCATTCACCCGCTGAACCTCACCCGAATCCATACTGACCGAATTTGATCTTTTCCGTCGATGACGAAGCGCTCCCGTTGACGGAAAATCGTGCGGAATTCGTCGGCTGCAGGGAAAGAGCGTCAGGAACCTGAAATAAAAGAGGGAATTAGTAAATGTCCGGGGAAAAAGGAACCATTCTGGTCACGGGCGACGTGATGCTGGATCATCACCTGTATGTCGGCGAAAGAACCGGCCCGGACTCGACCCGGCCGGTCGGAACATCGGAACACGCCTCCGAGGGTGGGGCCGGACTGGTTTTCCGCATCCTCGAAGTTTGCGCCGGCTGCGACGGTTCGGCGGACGGCGCCGGCACGGAATATCGGGTGGAATTCGGCCTGGATCCCGGGATCTTCGGGAAACTGGAGTCCTGTCTTCAGGCCTATGCGGAATGGAAACCATTTCCGCTGGAGGGGAAGAAGGTCTGGCGGATGGACCGGGAGCTGGGATATGGGAATCCCTGTTCGCGGTTTTTTCCGTACGCCGAGTACTGCAATTCCGGACTGTCCCCGGATCCGGAACTCGTGCTGATCGATGACGCCGGATCGGGCTTCCGGCACGGCACCCAAAAGGCCGGCTGGCCGAAATGCCTGACCACGGAGAATGGACACCGTCCCGGCTGGATCGTTCTCAAGATATCCAGTCCGCTTGCCCAGGGCGATTTGTGGAGACACCTGTCCGGGCGTTACAGGGACCGACTGACGGTGATCGTCTCCATCGGGGATATCCGCCGGGAGCAGGTACGTGTCAGTCGCGGCATTTCCTGGGAACGCACGGCTCTGGAACTCGGCTGGGAACTGTGCGCGAATCCGGCGATCAGCGGTCTTCTGGACTGCAGTCACCTGATCGTGTCCTTCGGCGACGAAGGGGCCCTGCACGTCGACCTGACCGGACCCGGGAGAAGGTTCAGGCTCTTTTACGACAGTTCGTGTATGGAGCTGGAATCCGGGGAGTCCATCCAGGGCGGGGGATGGGGGTTCAACGCCTGTCTGACGGCCGGCATCGCGGACCGGATCATGCGGGGCGGCTCCGAGGATCCGGTGGCTGACGGCGTGCGGGCCGGGCTGTCGGCCGGCCGGACGATGCATCTCGAGGGGCACGGCCCGGTGACGTCCGGGAATCCGGATTTCCCCTTTAACGCCGTGGTCGCGGACATCCTGCGTCCGAAGCACCGGTTTTCGAATGTCGACCTCCCGGATCCAGAGTCGATCGGGGCTTCCGCGAGAAAATCCTGGACCCTGATGAACGCTTTTTTCGGCGGCACGGGAAAGAAACGCGCTCCGCTGTACGGCGCCGGCCGCCGGGTTGCGATTCTGGGACCGGATGCCCTGAACCATGTGCCTTTCTCCCGTTTCGGCAGGCTGTTCACGGTGGACCGCAACGAGATCGAAAGTCTCCGGACCATCCGGACGATGATCCGCGGCTACTTGGATACGGATCCTGGAAAGAAACCCCTGTCCCTCGCCGTGTTCGGCCCCCCGGGCGCCGGAAAAAGTTTTGGCATCGGGGAGATCGTCCGGGGCATACTCGGTAAGGACGCGCCCATACTCGAATTCAACCTGTCCCAGTTCGGCGATCCCGCCGCGTTGACGGGGGCGTTCCATCAGGTGCGGGACAGGGTTCTGCAGGGGACAATGCCCGTGGTTTTCTGGGACGAGTTCGATTCGAGAGAGTATTTTTGGCTCCAGTATCTGCTCGCGCCCATGCAGGACGGCAAATTTCTGGAAGGACAGATTTCGCATCCCATCGGGAAGTGCGTTTTCGTATTCGCGGGCGGTACAAGCTACACGATGGAAAATTTCGGTCCGTCCCCGGAGAATCCCGCAAAATGGGAGGTATTCAAGGCGAAAAAAGGTCCCGATTTCATCAGCCGGCTTTCCGGGTACCTGAACGTGCTGGGACCGAACCGGCGGCCCGTGATGAATCCGAAAACCGGGAAGTGGGAGGAAGATCCCGAAGACGTCTGTTTTCCCGTCCGCCGGGCGCTGCTTCTGCGTTCAATTCTCGGATTGAAGGACGGAACCCGGCTGGACATGGATTCGGGGCTGCTGACCGCCTTCATCGAAACGGACCGGTACAGGCATGGATCGCGGTCCATGGAGAAAATCGTCCTGCTGATGAAGAAGCCTGCCGGTGCCATCCGGCGGTCCGACCTGCCGGCCGAGGATGTCCTGTCGCTGCACACGGATGCGGAAC
>JAFGAX010000226.1 GCA_016933415.1 bacterium | reverse complement strand
GGTCATCAACGAAATCATGTACAACGCACCCCCGGACGCGGACACCGGCGACTGGATCGAGCTCGCCAATCCGGGAGACCGGCCCAGGGACATGTTCGGATGGACGCTGAAGGACGATAATGACGGGCATATGTACCGGATCCCATCCGGCGTGACGATACCGGAAAACGGAACCTGGGTGTTCTGCCGTGACCTGGCCGCGTTCCGAAGCGTGCATCCCGGCGTGTCGAACTGCTCGGGCGGCATCCCCTTCGGTTTCGGCGCGAACGACCAGGTGCGGCTCTACGCCCCATCCGGACTGCGGGCGGACGCGGTCGCGTACGCGAGCGGCGGCGCCTGGCCGGCGGAGGCGGACGGAGGAGGGTACAGCCTGGAACTGATTTCCACTTCCCTGGACAATTCGACCGCTTCGAGCTGGTCGCGGTCGAAACGCAGGAACGGAACGCCCGGCCAGATGAACCGGCTTCCGGCTTCCGCGGAGTCCGCGGGCCCGGCCGGTCCGGCCGCTTTCTCCCTCTCGCAGAACTATCCGAATCCGTTTAATCCGTCCGCGTCGGTCGAATTCAATTTACCCCGCCCCGCCAGGGTCCGGCTCGAAGTGTTCGATGTGCGGGGCAGGCTCGCGGCCGTTGTGATCGACGGGGAGCGCTTGAATCCGGGACTTCACCGCGCGCGCCTGGACGGCCGCGGCCTGGCCGGGGGCGTTTACCTGTACCGGATGACCGCTGTTTACGAGGACGGTCGGCGCGACGTCCTGATCCGAAAAATGGCGCTGATCCGCTGACCGTTCAAAACGACTCTTTTTTTTTGATTGAAAGCCGCACCCCGAGCGTAGTCGAGGGGTGAATCTGTCGGCACTCGCTTAACCCCGGACGTCCGCTTCTTCCCCGGCCTGTCCACAACAAAGGAGCACCCATGCGCTGTCCCATCGCCGTGCTTGCAACCGGCCTGCTCCTGCTCGCGGTTTCCGCGGGCAAGGCCTCCGAAACGACCCATCCCTTCACCGTGCACGACCTGCTGGCCATGGACCGGATCGCATCGCCCGCCGTGTCCCCCGACGCCAAGGCCGTCGTGTTTGCTGTCCGCGTCACGGATCTGGAAGCGAACAAGGGCCGGAACGACCTCTGGATCGCGGCCACGGACGGAAAAAATGTCCGGCGCCTGACCACGCATCCCTCCGGGGATTCGGACCCGTGCTGGCATCCGGCCGGCCGGACCGTTTACTTTCTCTCGGGCCGCTCCGGATCCCAGCAGGTCTGGAAAATCGAAACCGACGGCGGCGAGGCCGTTCAGGTCACGGATCTCGCCCTCGATGTGAACGCGTTCCGGCTTTCCCCGGACGGCAGAAGCCTGCTCCTGGCCATGGACGTGTTCCCCGGCTTTTCCGTCGCGGACACGAAGAAACGCCTCGATGCCGAAACGGAGAAAAAGGCCACGGGCCGGCTGTACGAGAGCCTGTTCGTCCGGCACTGGGACACCTGGAGCGACGGCCGCAGAACGCACCTGTTCGTGATCCCCTCGGACGGAAAGGGAACGCCGGTCGATATCATGGCTTCCATGAACGCGGACTCGCCGTCCAAGCCTTTCGGCGGCATCGAAGAAACCGCGTTCACGCCCGATTCCCGATCCGTCGTGTTCTCCGCCAGGGACGCGGGACGCGAAGAAGCCTGGTCCACAAATTTCGACCTCTTCCTGGCGCCCGCGGACGGGTCCCGTGCTCCGGTTTTACTGACCGTATCCAACAAAGCCTGGGACACGTCACCCCTGTTCTCGCCGGACGGGAAAACGCTGGCGTACCTGGCCATGTCGCGGCCCGGGTACGAAGCGGACCGGTTCCGCGTCGTTCTGAAATCCTGGCCGGACGGGCCGGAGCGCGTTCTGACCGAATCCTGGGACCGTTCTCCCTCGGCAATTTTCTGGTCCGCGGACGGGAAGACGATCTACGCGGTAGCCGAAAACATCGGACAGCGCGCCCTGTTCTCGGTGAACGTGAAAACCGGAACCGTTTCGACCGTGGTGTCAAACGGTTATGTCCGCTCCCCGCAAATGTGCGGCAAACGGATTCTGTTCGGCCTGGACCACCTGAAATCGCCGGTGGAGCTCTACACCTGCAGGCCGGACGGCGGTGACGTTCGGAAGGTCACGAACATCAACGCTTCCAAGGTGGCCGCGGTCCGCTTCGGCGAACCCGAGCAGTTTTCATTCGC
>JAFGAX010000225.1 GCA_016933415.1 bacterium | reverse complement strand
CTTGATCCGACAAATTCTCTCACCGCCCTCTCCGCCGCATCGGCGACAAGACCCGCCGCGTTCCGCATCGCCTTCGAAAGCGGCATGGACGCGTCCGATGCGGCATACGCCCCGGAAAGGCCCGCGGCAGCGGCCTGGTCCTCATCCAGATCCACCCGCCCCGCGACAGCCAGAACCGGAACCCCTGCATGACCGCCGGCCCGGGCCACGCCGTGGACCAGCTTGCCCGAGGCAGTCTGACGGTCCAGCCGGCCCTCGCCCGTGAGAATGAGATCCGCGCGTGAAAGATGATCACGGAACCGGCACGCATCCAGCACCCATTCGATTCCGGGAACGGCCTCAGCCTTCGCTACGGCCATGAGCCCTGCGGCGATTCCGCCGGCGGATCCGGCGCCCGGAATGTCCCGCACCCGCAGGCCGCAGGCGGCTTCGAGTATGTCGATGCAATTGGCCATGCCCTGTTCCAGAATTTCCAGGTCCGCTCCGGATGCGCCTTTTTGGCCCGCGTAAACAGCCACAGCGCCATCGGGTCCGAGAAGGGGATTGGTCACGTCCGTGGCGACCCGAAAGCGCGACTCTGCCACGGCTGGCGGCAAACCGGACAGATCCACTGCGCCCACGCGCATCATGTCCGCGCCTGTCATGGGGGAGCGGATCTCCCTGCCTGAACCGTCCATGAAACGAACGCCCAGGGCCTGCACAGCGCCTGATCCGCAGTCCGATGTGGCCGATCCGCCCGTTGTGACCACGATGTCCCTGAACCCCGACAGCAGGCTGTGCCGGATCAGCTCGCCGGTGCCGAACGTGGTGGTGTGCAGGGGATTTCTCAGACCGGCAGGCACGCGCTGAAGCCCCGAGGCAGAGGCCATTTCGATCACCGCGGTTTTACCGCGCTTCAGGACTCCGTATTCCGACCGGACGGTTCCGGACAGGGGATCCGTTACGGTCAGGGTAACCCGTTCACAGGCTCCGGCCGCGGCCAGGGCGTCAATCGTGCCCTCGCCTCCGTCCGCCAGGGGCAGGCGCACGATTTCAGCGTCCGGCAGGACACGACGCGCGCCGGTTTCCATGGCTTCGCACACCGCGACCGCGGAAAGTGAATCCTTGAACGAATCCGGAGCGAGGATGATTTTCAATGTCTGGTTCCTGATAAATGTTGTTCAAGTTTAAAGTTTGGGTTCATCATTTTCAAAAAAGAATCAAATCCATGTCATTCCCGCGCAAGCGGGAATCCAGGGTGGGAGTGGGGCTGAGTCTGTAGGTCCGATATGCCCCGAAGGGGCTATCGGACATTTTTGGAAAATTGTCCGAAAGGCCCGCGAAAAGCTTGCCCCGGACTTGATCCGGGGAAGCGGGCCATTTCGGACCTACAAGGGACTCGGCATAT
>JAFGAX010000224.1 GCA_016933415.1 bacterium | reverse complement strand
GCGGATGAACTCATCAAAAAATTGAGTTACAGACTTCAGCCAATCAGTGATATTCACCTGAAATCAGAAGGAATTTCTGATGAATTTAAACATGGAGAAATAAAAATTGTCTGGCTTTTTGGTGCTATTGCCATTTTTATTTTCATCATTGCCTGCATCAATTTCATTAATCTTTCCACCGCTCAATCTTCCAGGCGCGCTTTGGAAGTTGGGCTCAGAAAAACGATCGGAGCAAACAATAAAAACCTGATCAATCAGTTTTTGGCTGAATCACTGCTGCTGAGTTTCCTGTCATTTTCTTTGGGTGTTGTTTTAGCGATGTTCTTGCTTCCCTGTTTTAATGCTCTGTCCGTCAAAGAACTTGCTTTCCCGTGGGATGAATGGTGGCTGTTGCCCATGATGGTCTGTGCTGCGATGTTAACGGGAGTATTGGCCGGGCTTTATCCTTCATTTTATATATCGGCTTTCGAACCTATTGCTGTTCTTAAGGGGAATATCAAACGGGGATGTAAAAATACCTATTTACGCAATGGTCTGGTCATTTTCCAGTTTTCAATCTCGATCATATTAATAGCAAGTACTCTTGTCATATTTAATCAGGTCCAGTACATACTCAATAAAAAATTGGGATTTAACAAAGACCACATCATGCTGATTCAGGGGACAAAATCTTTGGGCGATCGGGTCGCTTCTTTTAAAAATGAATTAAAAAAATTGCCTGATGTCAAAAGTGTGACGGTCAGTGATTATTTGCCTGTTTCACAGATGAAGCGGAACAGTTGTAGCTTCCGGAAAAAAGGGATAGAAGAAATAGATGACGCTTATTCGGCGCAGTTATGGAGTGTTGATCATGATTATATCCAAACCATGAGCATGCAAATTGTCGAGGGGAGAGAATTTTCTCCCGAAATAGCAAGCGACGCCGAAGGGTGTCTCGTCAATGAAACGATGGCAAGACAATTAAACCTGGAAAATCCTTTGGATCAAACAATCTGTACTTCTTTTGCCTGTTGGCATATTATCGGAGTTGTGGAAGATTTCCATTTTGAATCGATGAAGGAAAATATCGGAGGAATGTGCCTGACTCTTGGGAAAAGTTCGAATATTGTTTCTGTAAAAACACAGTCCCAAAATATTTCCCGTACCATAGCTTCGATAACGGATGTATGGAAAACATTCGCTCCTCATCAACAAATCAGATATTCGTTTCTGGATGAACGATTTGCCATGATGTACGATGATGTCCAAAGAATGGGGCGCATTTTCAGCGCTTTTGCCATGCTGGCTATTGTCATTGCCTGCCTGGGTTTGTTCGCCCTTTCATCATTTATCATTCTGCAACGTACCAAAGAAATTGGGGTTCGCAAAGTATTGGGCGCTTCGGTTTCTAACATTACATTTAATTTGTCAAAGAAATTTCTGATTCTGGTTATTATCGCGAATACTATTGCCTGTCCCGTTACATATTATTTTATGAATAAATGGCTTCAGGATTTTGCATACAGAATTCATGTCAATGCGAGGATATTTATTTTATCTGGCGGAATTACTCTTCTCGTTGCATTACTGACAATCAGTTGGCAGGCGATTCGGGCGGCGACGGCGAATCCAGCCGAGAGTTTACGATATGAATAGGTGCGCAAACGCGAGATCCCGATTCTGTGAACCGAGATAGACCCACTCAACTATCAGTGACGAGATCCCGCTTGTCGCGATTATCATTCGGGAAGAGAGAAACGATTCGGGATGAAAGCATTGAGATATCAACGGGAGTAGAACCATGTATAAAAACTATCTTAAAACCGCGGTCAGAAACATCATAAAACACCGCTCCTATTCCATGATCAATATCATCGGCTTGGCGATTGGCATGACCTGTTTCATGCTCATCGCGCTTTATATCCAGTGGGAGTTGAGCTTTGATAAGTATCACCCGCATGGCAAGGATATTTATCGGATTGTTCTGAATCCCGGGACATTTGTTTATCAAAACAAGGACGGATTTAATTCAACTCCGGCGACGCTGATGCCTGTTTTAAAGCAGGAATGCCCTGAAATTGAATATGGAACCCGGATTGAAAAGAACAGTTGCCTGATTCATTTCAATGGAAATTCCTGCAATGAGGACCGGTTTTATTATGCCGATCCTGATTTTATGAAAATGTTCGATTTTCCTCTGATCGCAGGAAATATTGAAACCGCCCTGCAAAATCCTTTCTCCGTGCTATTGACGGAATCAATGGCCCGGAAATATTTTGGCAAATTCAATCCCATTGGTCGGACCATCCGCGTGGATCAGAAAGACAGTTATATGATTACGGGTGTCATTCAGGATACGCCTGAAAATTCACACTTTATATATGATTTTGTGGCCTCATTTGCCACGCTCTATTCAAAAAGAAAAAACATGGAAACGTGGAACAACAATAGTTTTCCCGCCTATGTTCAGCTGAACAGGAATTCCAGCCCGGCGGATGTGGATGGCAAACTGGATGAAATCGTCAAAAAATACAAAGGGGAAAACGATTTAACCAAATTTCGGCTTGAAGCCATGCATCGCATCCATTTGCACGGGGATCGAAATTTTGAGTTGAGCGGCAACAGTGACATCAGATTTATCTACCTGTTTGCCGCGATTGGTTTATTTATTCTGATGATCGCGTGTTTCAATTACATCAATATCTCGACGGCGCAATCGACAAAACGCGCCAAAGAAGTGGGACTAAGAAAAGTGGTCGGAGCGAATCGGGGCCAGCTGATCAGGCAATTCTTGACCGAATCAGTCCTGTTTTCAGCCGCCGGTTATGTTTTGGCGGTCATCCTTGCTCAAATCACGCTGCCTGTCTTTCGGACAATCATGGATGTGCCCATCGCATCATCGTTTATTTCAGAGATAAAACTATTCCTTGGTTTATTCGCCGTTCTCGTTATAGTGGGATGTCTTGCGGGCGCCTTCCCCGCATTCACGATCAGTTCGTATCAACCCGCTCATATTCTGAAAAAGACGTCAAGGAGAAATTCGCATTCGTTTTTCAATCTAAGAAATATGCTCGTTGTCGTTCAATTTGTCATTTCCGCGATTCTGATTGTCAGTACCATAACCGTTTACGGGCAGCTGCAATACATCAGGAATAAAAAGCTGGGATATCAGAAGGAACATATCGTCACGATGGCTGTCGGTTACGATCATCTGAATATGAATTATAAAAGCTTTATGAATGAACTGTCGACGAATCATCGAATCGCGGATATTTCAGTTTCAAGGGCTCTGCCGTACAACATTCGCAGCTCTACGGATGGGGACTGGTTTGGGCGGGAAAGCGACAGGCATTTCCCGGTTTATTATGCGCAAATTGACAACCGATTTCTTGATTGTTATGAAATGGAATTGAAGGCGGGGGAAGTCCCGCAAAATGAACCCTCTTCCTTTACAGGTTTTATCTTGAATGAGAAAGCGGTTGAAGCGTTACAATGGAAAGATCCTGTGGGTAAAAATTTTGGCTGCAACATGATTCCAAAAGAGAATGGTCGAGTCGTGGCGGTCGTCAAGGATTTTCACTATTATCCGCTGCACTATGAAATAGCGCCAATGGCGCTGCAACTCGGCGTCGAAGACCGGCATCCAAATCCCTGGGGAAAACTGTATTTCTCGATTAAAATCAATTCACGGGATGTTGCGGGCACGTTGGCGTTTATCGAAAAAAAGTGGAAACAATTTTCATCATATCCCTTTGAGTTTCAATTTGTCGATTCCAGTCTGGATGTAATGTATAAAACCGAACAAAAACTGGGATACCTGTTTAACATCTTTGCCGCCATCGCCGTTTGCATCGCCTGTCTTGGTCTTTATGGATTGATCAGTTTTGCCATCGAACAAAGAATCAAGGAAATCGGAATACGAAAGGTTCTGGGCGCTTCGGTCTCCGAGATTGTCAATCTCATTTCCAGGGAGATTGTCGCCTGTATTGTTCTGGCAAATCTCTTTGCCTTGCCGATAACGGTGATCGCCATGAACAAATGGCTGCAGAATTTTGCGTATCGAATTGATTTGACGGCCTGGCCGTTTTTATTGTCCGGTTTGCTGGCAATGTCGATCGCGATGCTGACGGTCAGTTGGCAGACGATCCGGGCGGCAACCGCCAATCCGGTCGAATCTCTCCGGTATGAGTGATGAAGTCCCGCTGTTCGACGAATAGTAACTGACCGTGATCAGCGGATTTGCCTTGCAGGGATTTCCCCGCCGAACGGTGTCTGCCGCAAACAGCAAGGGACCCTCATCCCTCCGGTTTTTCGTATCCGAAATGCTCTTTCGCGCATTCCGGGCATATCCCGTGCGAGAACTCGGCGAGGGAGCGTTCCTCGATGTAGGTTTCGACCTTCCGCCAGTATCCCTGGTCGTCCCTGATCTTCTTGCAGTGTGCGCAGATGGGCAGGAGGCCCCTCAGGGTCTGGACGCTTTCGAGCGCTGCTTCCAGCTCCGCGATGAGACGTTCCCGTTCGCGCTCTTCCGCGATACGCTCCCTGCCGTCCCGCAGAGAGACGAGAATGCCGCACCCCTCCTTCCAGGGCAGGATGGTCAGGGTCAGATCGAGGTTCGCGGATCCGCCGTCCTTGCGGAGAAATTCGATGGAGAACACGCCGTCCAGAACCTCGGGCGGCCTGGACGGCGGCGGAAGGTCGGGAAAGAGCGACGCGAAGGCGCGGCCGGTCAGTTCCTGTGCGTCGTATCCGAGAAGCTTTGCGGCGGATGCATTGGCCTTCAGGATGACGCCCGAGTCACAGTCCGCGACCAGCAGGCCGTCCATGCTGTGGTCGAATACGGAGCGGTAATGATCGGAGTTCATGGATGGATCCCTCCGTTGTCAAGGGTCCGAGAGATCTTTCAAGTCTGGCCGATATCAACTCTTGCGCGGCCTGAAGTCCGCGGCCATCAGGTCCTGTTTTGCTCCCCCCTCCCTGGACCCCCGATAAAAGAATTCGGGGGTGACACCCCCCATTACCCGAAACCCGGAAACTTACCTTCCCAAAACAATTTTCCTCGCCAAGCATTGCCCGTCCGCCTCGAGGCGCACAATGTACACGCCGCTGGGGCAGGGGAGCCCCCGGTCGTCCGATCCGTCCCATTCTATTTCATGCGTGCCCGCCTCCATCCGATTTGAGAGCAGGGTCCGGATCCGCCTGCCCCGGACGTCGAACACATCCAATTCGACATCCGCCCGGCCGGGAATCGCGAACCGGATACGCGTGTCCGGATTGAAGGGATTCGGGAAATTCGCGTCCATGCCGAAGCGTACGGGCTTTTCCGTTTCACGCATGCGGACTGCGGAACCGTCCGTGTCGTCCCTGCCCGGCGACCCGCCCGGCTGAAGAGACAGCCGCCAGTAACCGGGATCCCCGGGATTTCCACCGGCTGCATCGTCCTTCGCGGCCAGCGAGTATCCTCCGCCGTCCGCCGCCTCGGGCCAGGGATGCCGGTCGTCGTACCGGAAGGAGAACAGGGTGTCTCCGGACGCGTCCGTCATGGCCAGGGTCTCGCCGCCGTTGTCCAGGTTCCCTTCGTATTTTCCGAAAGGCGCGAATCCGTACCGGGCCGCAAACGCGGCCGGGTCAGGCGAGAGCACGACGCATCCGCCCGGAGCGATCGGTGACAGGGAGGGGAAGGTGAAAGCCACGCCGCGGCAGAGGGACGCGGCCGCCAGGTCGAGCGCGGTCGGACCCGAGTTCTTCAGCTCGATGAATTCGAAGCGGTCCGGGTCCGTTTCAGCGTCCCCCAGGGGATGGTAATGGATTTCAGTGACCGCCAGATTGGCCATCTCAGCCGGAACGCGGAAAACGGCTTCGTTCATCGCGCTCCACTCGCTTCCGTTGAGCGCCCGGGCGCGGATGTGTGCGCTTCCCGTTAAAACGATGGGTCCGGAATACACGGCCGTGCAGGGCGTTTCGTCGGCCGGGTCGGTTCCGTCGAGCGTGTAGCGGATCGACCCGGCGCGGGTCGTCAGGGTCAGCACATCCCCCGCGGACACATCCGCGGACGCGGTCCTCGCGCCGTTGACCAGGAACACGGGCGCGTCGGTGCGGGGAAAGAAGCCCGCGGTCTTCAGCCTGGAGAGGAACACGGAGGTTCTCTGCGGAAAGTGCTCGTTCACGATGAAGGACCGCTCCTCCTGCCAGTGGGAGGGCAGGTAGAGCATGAAAGGACCCGCGGACGTGTACGGGTGCACGTCGCGGCGGTAGTCGCCCCAGCGCGCAGACTCGGCGACAATGGCCTGCTCTACTTTGGAGGACCGGACGTTCCACCGGCCGGCGGCGGATTCAGGGGTCAGGACGCCGCCGTTGAAGCAGTGTCTCTGCACGCGGTCCGCGAACAGGCGCCGGAACCGGCTATTCTTCATCATCTGCTGGAACACGAAGCTCGGGCTTCCGGAATTGTTCTCGTTCAGGTTGTCCGCGTCGATTTCCTCGATGACGTGCTCCGCGTCCCATGAGAAGAAGCGGAATCCCGGCCCCGGGTTTCTGCGGTCGCGCGCCGCGACCCAGTTATGGTGGTCCCAGTCCCAGTTCGCGCCGTAGAAGTTCAGGATCATGTAGTCGATGAGGTTCACGGCATCCACGTACGGCTCGAGGCCCGGGTCCGGCCTGCCGTCCGGCCCCAGTCCCTGAATGGCCAGGCAGGCCGCGTCCGCCGACAGGCCGGCGCGGGCCAGCGCCATCATGCGGTCCCAGGCCGCGCGGTTCCCGTCGACCACTTCGCCGTAGTCCTTGATCACGTCCCAGTCGTCCGGGCCGCCGCCCAGGCGTTCCGCCGCGAATTCGCGGTCGATGCGCTCCGTGGGGTTGTACACGCCCCAGTACAGTCCGTTGAGAAAGAGATGAACGTAAGTGCCCCGGCCAGAGACATGGCCCATGGCGGTCTGCGTGTCCTTGGCCCAGAGGTCGCGGATGAGCTGGCACCGCCTGCGCTCGCTGTGGTTCATGTGAAGCCAGGTGTTTCCGTAGGTGGCGCGCAGAATCACGGAGTTCAGGGACGCGCAAACGCCGGGGATCAGGGCATGCTCCAGCCGGCCCGGGCCGTATGCGCTCCGGAACACGAGCCGGAAGGAATGTTTCGGCGTCTTCTCGGGCCTGCGGCTGTGCCCGCCGTGGAGCGCGAGCCCGCAGTCGACCTGAAACCCCTCGGCTCCGTCCGGATGGATCAGCTCGACGGACGCGGGCCGTATCCATCCGTCACCGAGCTGGGGCACATCCCCGTTTCCGGGCGGGCCGGTGTAGATGTAGATGCCGCCGGTGTCCGGATCCCGGTCCTTGGAGAACAGGTGGCCCCGGTCCGTGACAATGGACAGGGCCGGAAGCGAGAGCAGGGATTCGCGCATGGCCGGGCCCCACTCCGCGCTCTGCGTGACCTCCGGGTCCATGCCGTAATCCGCGGGCGCCGTGCCCGGAATGGCGGTGAAGGGCCCCCATTCTGAGGGGTACCCGTCCGGACGGTCGGGCTGGCGGATCACGTCGTCCACAAACAGAAAAGTCGCGGTGGCTGGACGGCTCGAAGCCGAGTCCGCGAGAAAGGCCGCGGCCCTGAGCACCGTTGTGGTTTCGATGCGGATCGGTCCATGGACCGGCGTTCCGGAATCCGGACCCGGAGCGCTGCCGTCCGTGGTATACCGGATATCCGCTTCCGCCGGCTCGGCCGTGATCACCAGGTCGAAAGGAGCGTCGAAGAAGCCTCCGTTCCCGCTGAACACGGGCGGCTGAAGAACCGCTTCCGATCCGAAGCGGTTTTCCGCTCCGGGTGTGGGCCGGTTCGTCCGCACCCAGGCGCCGCGCAGAAACGCAGTAGAGACATCGGCGCTCTGTTCCGGATACGCGGGCTTGAATTCCGTGACAGCCGTTCCGGACGGGTCGAACAGGCCGAGGTATTCGCCGGCCCTGTCAAGCCTGAAATTCGCGTGCAGTTCGAACACCGGATCCGTCCGGTTCTTTCCGGACGCGAACACGGTGAGGAATCCGCCGGAGGGGATCAGGACGTTCGGGAACACCCACTGGCCAGGGTCGTCCGCGTCGTCTGATAGGGACCAGCCCGCCAGGTCCGCGGTTCCGGGCCCGGGGTTGTGCAGCTCGATCCAGTCGGATCTGTCGCCGTCCATGTCCGAGAGTCCGGTCGAGTTGAGCGCCATGAATTCATTGATGCGTACAGTCTGTTCGTCGCCGGCATGAGCCGGTACAGCCGCTGTTGCGGCCGGAATCGCGCCGTATATATAGAGAACACAAAACGCAGGAATCCATGCAGGGAAGCGTCCGGGTTTCAGCGAGATCATCCTGTCTCCGATCCTTTTGATTATAACGATCTTAAGGATTATGCGGAAGAATGTCAAGGAATTTTGGATGGCAGGTGTCCTGGATGATGGTAATTCGGAACCATGAATCCGAAATCCGGAACCTCGGGAATGGAACACGGATGGGTACGGATGGAACGGATTGACACGGATAAAGCGATGGTATGGGGTAATTCAACGGGCCTGGTTGCAGAGGCATCCAACTCTGAACTCGGAACACGGAACGCGGAACCCTTTTTGTGGCTGGTCGATTTCCGGTCATAATGCCATAAAACCAATATATAGCGGCTCCGGATTCGAGCGTGCGGTATCCCATTGAACACCAGGCACAGGGCTGACCCGGCAGGAATCCGGTCCATTACCCCTGTGAAAAATCCCGGCCTGCCATTAGTGGAATGCATGATATAGCACTTGATAATCCCCTTATTTTTATTATATTATTGATTACTATCCGTGGTTTGTCAGGCTGTATGTCCGCTTCGGAAGCGGTCATTTGCAGGATATGAATCCGTAAATCCGGGTCGGATGACTTGCATGGATGCGGTCCTGAAACGCGGAGAGCCCGCATGGTACGCTTGTTGCTTGTAGACGTTCGTCGATCTTCGCCGAAGGCGGGGAGTCCTGCGTTCACGCGGCTCGCGTCCGGGGCGAGGGGATCGAATCCAAGAAAAGGCTTTAGGGGAAATACTATGGGATCCGTCCCATCCAGACGGGGGAGAAGCCTTCTCCCCTTCCGGCTCATTCCGCATGTCTTCGCATACGCCCTGGCCGGCATTTTTGCCGCGGCCGCTCCGGCCGCCGGCCAGGCCGGGGGCCTCAAGGTCCGAATCGACCAAATCACCATCGACACGCTCACGTCGCTTGGCGGCAAGCGGGCCGACTTTCCGTCGCCCGTGATGTCCATCCTCACCGTGAAGGACAGGCAGAACCGCTGGGTGCACGGGCTCGCGGACACCACCCGCTGGCTCGCGGCCGGAGACGTCAATCAGCTCGGCCAGCCCGTGTCGCAGGCATGGCCCGTGATACTCGAAACCCGCGTCGAAGATCCCTCCAAACCGCGCAATCCAGACGTGACAACCACCTCGCCCGGTTTTCAGGTGCGCGAAATGCGGCTCGACATGGGCCTGTCCGTGGCCATGGTGATGGACTACAGCGGCAGCATGATCGGCCGCTTCGACAGCGTCAAGACGGCGGCGAAGGTGTTCATCCGCCAGATGCAGTCGAAGGACCGCGTGGCCGTGTGGAAGTTTTCAAAGAAGAGTTTCCTGCTCCAGGATTTCACCAGCGACACGACGCTCCTGATGCAGGCCATCGATACGGACACGTCCGACTGGGCCGGCACGTATTTCTACGACGCGCTCTGGACCGCGCTCAAGGCCACCGAGCTGCAGCCCGAGCGGCGCGTGGTCATCGCGTACACGGACGGCCGCGACCACAACATGGGCCACCACATCGACGAGATCCTCGATCTCGCACGCGCCGATTCCATCCCCATCTATCCGATCGGGCTCTCGAACAACAACCCGGCCGGCGGGGGACCCCAGCTCGACAAGCTGCAGCAGATCGCCTATGTCACGGGCGGCATGTCGTACTTCGCGCCGTCCATCGACTCGCTCGGCCCGATCTACAGGGAAATCTACGGACACATCAGCGGCTATTACGTACTCGCCCACACGAGCCCCGACCCCTTCACCAACGGAAAGAAGCGCGCGCTCGATCTGACCATGCGGTACGACCAGGTCATGGGCAGCACCACCACGGTGTACACGGGACGCGACACCGCGCATTACCAGGTGCCCTTCATTCCGCCCAACGTGACGCCGCGGCTGGCGGTGTCCACGCCGCACGCCGCGCCGCCCGGATCCGCGCCCTTTGCCGTGGCCGGCGACACGGTGACGTACCGGATGACGGTGCGGAACACGGGCCGCGGGCCCGCGGCCGAGACCGTTGTTTCTCTGAGCCTCCACGATTCCCTGGCTTACGTTTCGGCTTCGCCGCCGCCCGATTCGGTCCGCGGCGGCACGGCCTTCTGGTCCTATTACTACATCGGCCGGCGTGATTCGACGGTTCTCACCTGCCGGGCGGTCCTGCCGCCCCGTATGCCGGCGGGCGACACGCGCGTGACCAGCGCGGTGTCCGTGACCTGCCTGGATGATTCCATTTTGACGGACAATGCCGCATCCGCGGATTTCTTCGCGGCCGCGCGGCCGGACTTTTCCGTGCGCATCCGGCCCGTGACCGTCACGGTCACGCCCGCGTATCCCTGGCCCGTTGAAGTGGTGGTGCGCAACGATGGCAACGCAGACCGAATGTCGGCTTTCAGCGTGATGCTCGACGGCGTGCCGTCCTGGTCCGCACCCCTGACCAATTCGATTTCAGGACTCGCCATGGGCGATTCCGTGGTCACGGTTTTCATGCCCTCCTTCAAACCCGCGGGGAATCATGTCATCGCCGCGGTCGCGGACCCGCTGGGTACCGTGGACGAACTGGATGAGACGGACAACGCGGACACGTCGACCGTGGCCGTCGGGGTCACGGCCCTGAGCGCCAGACTCGGCGATTTCACGACCTCCGAAACCCTTCGCGGAAGGAACGCCTGGTTCCCGGGACGGGTGATCGCGTCCGTGAGCCTCATGGACCAGAACGGCCACCCGGTGACCGGGCTGGCGGATTCGGACGAATGGGCCGGCCTGGAGGATCCGAATGAACTCGGAGCCTCAATCGGGTCGGTCTGGGCGGCCCTTTCCGAGGTGCACGAGGAAAATCCCGCCTTCCCGGCTGTGTCGGACGTGCGGTCGGGCCTCTCGGTCACGGAATTCACGGCTTCGCCCATATCCGCGGCCGTGGTGTTCGACCGTTCCGCCGGAAGCGTTGACGTGCGCTCCGACCTGTCCGCGTTTTTCGGGCGGTTCTCCCGGTCCGACCGCGGCGCTGTGATCGCGTTCAATGACGGCGTGCACACCCTTCAACCGCTGACCTCGGACGCCGCCGCGCTCCAGGCGGCCGTGAACGGGGCCGCGGCTTCCGGATCCGGCCGCAGGTTCACGGATGCCGTGGCCTCCGCCATCGAGACCGTTTCCGGGGCCGCCGGCAGGAACGGCGTGATCGCGGTGACGTCCGGAAATGACTCGGAAAGCGTCCGGAGCGCGGCCGAAGCCGCCCGGTTGTCCCGCGAGGCAGGCGTGCCCGTGCACGTCATCCTCTGCGGCGCGTCCCATGCTTCGCCTGAAATCGATTCCCTGACCGCCGGCTCCGGCGGGTGGACCCTTGCCGCGCTCTCCGGCGGCGGCCTTTCCTTCGCCGAGGCACTGCTTTCCGCGGAGGAAGCATTACGGAATTACTACGGCCTGGCCTTTGCCTCGTCCGACACGACGCAGGACCGCACCTGGCGGCGCGTCGGCCTGCGGGTCGAAGCCTACGGCCTGGCGGCCCCGGACACGGGGCTCTACCGAACGCCGCAGGGCGCGGCGAACGTGGCGGTCCGCGCGTTCTCGAGAGGAACATCCTTCACCGTGTCCGGCGGAGACACCACCTGGTTCGTGCGCACGGGCGAAAAGGTCCGCGTGTCCGTGGCCCTGCTCAACATCGGGCATCAGGACCTGGCCGGCATCCGGCTGACGGATCACCTGCCGCACACGCTCGTGCCCGATTCGGTCGCGTTCAGCCACCTGTCCGCCGGAGACTCGCTCTCCTGGATCTGCGACAGCCTGCCCATCCGCGGCGTCCGGAATTACGTCTACACCCTGCGGGCCGACACCCTGTTCGCACTGCAGAATGTCGCGCTCACGCATACGGTGCGCGCCTTCTGCGGCCCGGATACGTCTCTTCGCGACAATGCCGTGACCAACACCATCGTCTACATTCCGCTCCTGCCGCCGGATTTCGAGGTCCGCGTCGAGGGCCTTGGCGATTCCCTCGCAATCGCCGGAACCGATTCGGTCTGGTACACGCATGCCGGCGGCCAGGTAAGGGTCACGGTCACGGTGACGAACCGGGGCGAACTGAACTGCCCCGCGATTTCGATGACCGATGTGCTGGCACCCGAACTCACACTGGCTTCCTTCACGGGATCGGCCTACAGCCAAAGGGGAGACTCCCTGTTCTGGTTCATCGACGAACTGCACAGCCGGGGCGGAAGCCGCTCCGTGACGTTCACCTGCGACGTGGACACCTTTCTTCCGCCCTGGGAGGTGCTGCTGATCAACCGCGCCTGGGGACATTCGGACAGCGAGACGCTCACGGCGAACAACGAGGACGCGGACACGGTCATCGTGGCCGCGCTCATCCCGCCGGACCCGTCCGTGGAGGTGCATCCGTCCACGGTCGAACCGGGAGACACCGTGTCCGTGCGCGTTGTCACGCCCGTGACCGTGGCTTCCTGGGATCTCGAGGTTTATTACCAGACCGGCGAATCCTACCCGGATTACGCGGACGCCTTCATCGCGGCGAACCCCGATCTCCGGCAGGGCGCCTGGACGCTCATCGCGCCGCCTGTTTCGGACACGCGCATGCGCACGGCCCGTGAAAGCGAGCGGGTCGGCGTCGTGTTCTCCACCGTGGACCTGTGGAACGTGACGCGGTCCGACACGGCCTTTTTCACGATACGCAGCAGCGACGCCTTCGTGCTCGGTGGCAACGTGTTCCAGCCCGCGTCGGGCGGCCGGTTGGAACTCCGGTTCAAGCTGAGTTCGAACCGGCGGGCGGACCTGTCGGTGGTCGACGCCTCGGGCGCGTTCATCCGCAATGTGGCCTCCGGCGCCTTTCCCGCGGGATGGAACACCGCCTGGTGGGACGGCACGGATGAAAACGGCCGGCGCGCGGGCAGCGGCGTGTACCTCGCGGTGGTGAACTCGGGCGGCCTGCACAAGGCCCTGAAATTCATTCTGGTGCGCTGAGGACGAACGCCATGAGACGCCTGATCGCGACAACCGCCTCCATCGCCCTTCTCCTGCTCGCCCCCGCGGGCCGTTCGGCCGGCCAGGACGACGTCGGCGTGCCTTCCCTGAAAATCGATCCCGCCGCGCGGCAGGCCGGAATGGCCGGCACGGCCGCGGGCGTTGGAGACGACGCCTCCTCGGTGTTCTGGAATCCCGGCAGCCTGGGCCACCTGCGCGCCTGGCAGTGGTCCGCGCAGTACAACAAGTGGTTCGCAGGCCTGTACCAGGCCTCGTTTACGGCCGTCCGCCAGTTCCGCGTGCTCGGCAGCCGCAGGACCTCGCTGGGCGCGGCGTTCAACGTCGTGGGCGCGCCCTCCTGGGACGCCACGGGCGGCGCCATGCCCGCGGTCTCCGCCAATGACTTCACGGCCGGCGTGCTCTTCGGACAGCGGCTCGACTGGATCCACAGATCCGTTTCCGTCGGCGGGCATGTCAAATACCTGCAGAGCCGCCTGGACGGCTGGTCCGCGTCCGGCGTTTCCGCGGACGCGGGACTGCTCGTCCGTCCCGGCCGGTTCCGCCTGGGCCGCCTGGGCCTCGGCGTGTTCGATTTCGGCATTCTCTCCTTCGGCGCATCGCTCAGCCACGCGGGCGAAGGCCTGACCTATGACGTCGAGGAAACCCTTCTGCCCATGACGTGGCGGGCCGGCGCCAGCCTGCGGGTCGGCCGCTACGGCGGCTGGTCGTGGCTCCTGGCCTCGGACGCGGTCGGCGTGCGCGGCCGCGAAGCGGCCGCGGTGGCGGGCACCGAGGTCTGGTGGAAAGACCTGATCGGCGGCCGGTTCGGGTTCCGCTCGAACGGCCGCGATCTGGGCGACCTGAGTTTCGGGCTCGGTTTCCGCTGGGACGACGCGCTCAGCCGCCTGCTCGGCCTGCCGAGCCGGTACGGCGACGCCATCGAGGCGGACCTGGCCGACATGGGTTTCGGCGACGCCCTGCGCCAGACCTACCGCGGCGGCATCAGCCATTTTCCGTCCGCGCCGGAGGCGTTCACGCTGTACGATCCCCGCGAGACGCGGGCCGACGACGACGGCGTCTCGGCCGTGGTGCACCTCGACTGGGAGGCCACCGAGGACCCCGACCCCTTCGACGAGCTTGAGTACATCGTCATCGTGGACCGGACCCGGCCGAAGGTGGAGGAGGCGGTTCGCCGCCTCGAGAACGATTTTGAGGGATTCTGGGACCGGTCGTCCCGCTACGCGCTGTTCCGGGATTCCCTGATGTTCTGCAAGTCCGTTTCGGACACCGCGTGCCTGCTCCCCGTGGCGCAGGGCGGCAGTTACTACTGGGCCGTGGCCGCGGTCGACAGGGGCGGACACGTGCGCATGGCCCGGCGGGGCAGCCGGAAGGTGCTCCATTTCCTCGTGGCCGTGCCGGACCTGACCGTCGAGTCCATCGCGTTCCATCCGAGCCCGTATATCACGACCACGCCCGAACAGGGGCGGCTGGCCGTGTCGTTCGGCAACCGCGGCAGTGCGGCTTCGGATTCGTTCCGGGTGCGGATAGAGGACATCGTCGAGACGCCTGCGGGTCCGCGCAGGACCGTGATATACTCCGCGAAGCGGCCTTCCGTGCCCGTGGACGGATCCGGTTCACTGGAACTGCAGTGGCGGACGGACGCGCCCGGCCGGCATGTGATCCGTGTCTTCGCGGACGCCGACTCGCTTTTGCTGGAATCCCAGGAAAACAACAACACGCGGGAAGAAAGTTTCGTCACCATTCCCAAGGGCCGCATCACGGTGCCGGACACCGTGGAGGTCATGATGACGGGGTACAGTTCCATCGAGGTGCCCCTGGTGCCCGAGGTGTATTTCGACGCCCATTCGTCCGAGACGCCCGAGACTTACTCGTCCGACGGCGGCGTCTTCCCGTCGCTTCTCCCGACGCTCGCGCGGCGGCTCAACGAGAACCCGGATGTCACGCTTCAGGTATTCGGATCCATCGATGCCCTGTCGGGCGAGACCGATCCGCTGCTGGCGGACCGGCGCGCCGAAAACGTTCAGGAGCGGCTCGAGCGCCTGGGCGCGCCCGCCGGCCGCATCGAAGTCGTCACGGACCACCGCGATAGAATCCTCGGCCGGCGGCCCATGCCCAAGGACAGCCAGGACGCGGAGTGGATCAAGCAGCAGAACCGCGTGGTCGGCTTCGGGGTGGACGTCAAGGACCAGGAAAAGATATTCCAGCCCTACCAGTTCGCGGTGGACAGCACCATGCGCGACAGCGTGAAATTCGACGCGGCGGTTTACTCGCCCGCGGGCATCCGCTCGTGGGAGCTTTCCGGTCAGACGGGCGGCCTCGATCTGGACAGCCGCCGCGCTGTGGACGGGGACAGCCTGTGGGGCGACCTGGTGTGGAAGGGCACGGACCGCAACAAGGTGGTCGTGGCGCGGAACCGCTGGTTCAAGTTTTCCCTCCTGCTGACCGACGAAGCGGGACGCACCTTCCGCACACTGACCGATTCGGTTTACCTGCAGGAGAAGCGGACCATTCAGCGCCAGGAGATTTTCGGCGCGGCCAAGTTCGCCAAGGTGGAGCCGGTGTACGCGTTCTACTGGGACCGCGTGATGTCCGTG
>JAFGAX010000223.1 GCA_016933415.1 bacterium | reverse complement strand
TACAAGGTCGTGACAGGTTTATCAAACAATACTACATACTACTGGCATGCGAGCGCAGCCAACAGCAGCGGCAGCAGTTCCTGGTCGGCAACCTGGCAGTTTACTACAAAGAATGGTACGGGAGTTGATAATCAACAGAACAATAGCGTCACAAAATTTCGTCTAATGCAAAATTATCCGAATCCATTTAATCCTCTAACAAACATACAATATTCATTGCCTATTTCAGGACAGGTGTCAATAGAAGTATTCAATGTGAGTGGCGATAAAATAATTACACTCAGTGAAGGATATGAAGAACGAGGAAACCATCTGCTTACATGGGAAAGCAGGGATAGTTATGGAAAACCAGTTCCAGCTGGGCTCTATTTTTGTGTTATAAAAATCGGTACATATTGCGATGTAATAAGAATGCTTTTATTGAAATAAATATCTAAATCACTTGTGGCCTGAATCTCGAATACGATAGGACGATCTGTCCCAGCAAGGCATTTCCGAGTCAGTGGTTAGTAGTCCGAAAAAAACAAACCGTAAGTGATTAAGGGAAGGTCTCCTGTTAGTAAATGGCTTTCAGGAGACCTTCATTTATTTATCCGGGTAATTTTATATCACCAATCGCTTGCAGTGATTAATGGAAGCGAAATCGGGCAAGGAGTCCCTGGAAAAAGGGGTTGCACCCGATCATGATCACGTTCTTCCAGAAGGATGGGGTATTCGGACTTCAGCTGGAATATGAATCGGATGGCCTGCCCAGCCAGGGGATGCCCCTGTCCGCGTTCAGCTGTTCGAAGTAAACAGCGCGTTCCGGGATCAGGAGAAGCCTCCATTCAGAACCTCCCGCGGGTTTGAAGCAACCCGCGGGAGGTTCTTTATGCAATGGCGGAGCAGCGGTGAAGGCCCCCAGAAAGGCATCGTCCGTTTCACAAATTTTTACATCTTATGACTTGACCGACCGGCTTTCCGAACGTATATTAACTACATTGTAGTTTATCTGCAACCATCCGAATCAGGCCGGTCCGATGAAAAAAACGCCCGATCTCACAAAAGCCGAATACGACATCCTGCGGGTGCTGTGGAAGCACGGGGAAAAGTCCGTGCGCGAGGTGCATGACAGCCTTCGGCACAGCCAGGGGTGGGCACTGACCACGGTACGCACCATGATGGACCGCATGGAACGCAAAAAACTGCTTTCCAGAAAAGATTCCGGGGGCGTGTACGTCTACCGGCCCATGATTTCCAGGCCGGAAGGCCTGACGAAAATGGTGCGTTTCTTTGCGGACCGGGTTCTCGAGACGGATACCAACACCGTGGTCGCCATGTTTTCGGGGGGCAAGGGGCTCACGGCGGATGAGATCGAGGAATTGAAAAAGCTGCTGGACCGGGAGGAATCGGAATGATGACCGGTTTGTGGGAGTGGACGGCCGGGTGGCGGGCCTCCGCGGTTGTCGGATTCCTGGCCTCGCAGGCCGTTTTTTCGGCGATTCTGTTCGCGGCCGTGTTACCGTTGACGCGGATCTGCGGCCGCCGCTGCAGGCTTCTGGCCATGGGCCTGTGGACCCTGGTGTTCGTCCGCCTGCTGCTTCCCGCGGGCCTGTCCTCGCCTTACTCCGGACGGATGCTGATCGAGTCCGCCCTCAATCGTCCGCACGGCAATGCCGTATTCATCTCCGCACCCGAGAGGGAGGTTCCGGCAGGTGCCACGCGGAAGACAGCCGGTTTCACGGCGTCCGATGGCCTGGATTCCGGGAACGGCGCAGGCGGTCGGGTTCATACCGTCCTTTTCTGTGCCTGGCTGTCGGGTGTGCTCGCAGCGGGAGCCGTATACGCCAAGCGCCTGAAAAAATACGAGCGCATCGCACGGGGCGCGGAATCCTGCGGCGATGTCCGGTTTCTTGAAATACTGGAAACCTGGAGAAGGAGGTTCCATATCCGGCGGCCGGTGCGTCTCGCCTTCGGACCGTGCCGGATTTCGCCTTTTACCGTGGGCGTTCTGCGTCCCGTGATCGTCCTGCCCGGATGCATGCGGCGAAGCGATCCGGAGCGGACGATCGAACCCGTGATCGCCCATGAGATGGCCCATGTCCGGCACTGGGACGATCTCTGGATCCGGCTCCAGAACCTCGTCCAGATCGCCTATTTCTTCAATCCCGTTGTCTGGCTGGCCGGGCGTCAGGTGCACCAGCTTCGCGAGGAGTCCCGCGACGCGTCTGTACTGTCGAAGCGGTCGATGCCCGGCGGGCTTTACGGAAACGCCTTGCTCGAGACCATCCGGATGCGGCTGGAACCGTCCGACGATCTCGTCCTCCTGCCGTCTTTCGCGGACGAGAAGACCCGGTTGATCCGGCGGCTGAAGAACATCCAGAGCCCCGCTTTTTCAGGCAGGGGCCGCACCGCGTTCTCGATTGCGGTCCTGGCGGTTTTTGCGATGCTTGCTCTTCCCATGGCGAGGCTCACGGACGCCGCGGCCGTTGCCGGAATCCGGCTCGATCCGCCCGTCCCGGGGGGTGTTCTGAACCTTCAATGCGGCCGGGATTGGGACGGGAACGGCTGGTATGATCATCGCGGCGTGGACATCGGAAGAGGCGGTAAGCCCTGCACGGTTCTGGCCGCGGCGGGCGGACGGGTGGTGTCCTGCGGCACGGACGAGATCTTCCCGCAATTCCGGGAAGTGACCATTTCCCACGGAAACGGATGGCACACGCGTTATCTGCACCTGCAATGCCTCTCTGTTCAGCCCGGGGTCACGGTCGAGAAGGGACAGGCCCTCGGCACGGCGCCGCACTGCCTGCACTTCGAAGTGCTGAAGGACGGAGCGGTGCGGGATCCCGAGCCGCTGCTCACGCTCCCGAAGCGGCTGACGCGGCCGGTCGTCAAGTCCTGATTCCCCAAGCCGAACGGAGACCGGGAGTCCGGCGAGGGGATTTTTTTTGGCACAATAAACTACAATGTAGTTTTCACCGTCGGGGTTCCGCGCCGGAATGACAGCCGGGCGGCGCGATTGAAGCTCCCCGCCGCCCGCTGCGCGGGATCAAGCAATTGAATTTTTAAATTATTGAAGACAAGCGGCGGGCCTTCAACAGTGTAAAAAAGGAATAGCTTGGTGCCGCTTTGCGGGGAATCTTCTATCTGTAGAGAAGAAACATCTGATATTCGCTCGCTTACCCCGCGGCCCCGCTTCGCGGGATCAAGCTATTGTATTTTTAAGTTACTGAAGACAAGCCGCGGGGAATGCGCTCGCTGTCAGATTCGAAGGGGCCGGACAACAATCAAAACAAAAAGGAGAAGACCATGCGCACGCGACACGTTTTCACGCTGATGACCGGTCTGATGCTGGGATGGGCCGTATCCGCGGCCGTCGGCGCGGCCGGCGGAGACGACAAAACCTGCGAGAAGTCGAAGGCCTGCCCGAAAGCCGGAAAACTGCTGAAAGGAATCGTTCATCTCACGGACAACGACGTCCGGTTTCAGACGAAGGACAAGAAGACGATTTTCGTGGATCCGATGTCCGGCCCCGGGGATTCCCTCGTTGTCTCTCTCGGAAAGATGAAACCGGATCTCATCCTGATCACGCACCCGCACGGCGACCACCTAAACCTGGACGTTCTGAAGGCGTACGTGAAGGTGAATCCCGAAGTGATCGTCGCCGGACCAGCGGACGCGGTCCGCGTGGCGAAGGAGAAGGGTTTCGATTCCATGCGAACGGTCGAAATGAACAAGGCCGCGAAGCTGGCGGGCGTTGAATTTGAGACGGTTCCCGCTTATTTCACGGAAGGGGACCATCACCCGAAAGCGTCCGGCTGGGCCGGTTATGTTCTGCGGGTCAACGGGAACCGCTATTACGTCACCGGAGACACCGGGCCTACCGAGGAAGCGGCGAAACTGAAAGCGGATGTGATTTTCCCCCTGCTGTGGGGATGCGGCGGAAACGCGGAGGGAGCGGTCAAACTGGCCGCGATTTCCAATGCGTCGTTGATCGTGCCGGTGCACCACGGCGGGTCCAAAGACGCGCTGGTGAAGCTGTCCGCGATGCTGCCGAAGGGCCTTTGCCGCGCGGTGTACCTGAACGGAAAGCTCACGCAGATGCCGGAATAGCTGGAGCGCCCAGCGTGGGGCCGTTATCGTGAAGCTCGGATAGGGTCGGGCGCGGGCCGTCCGACCGCACCGAGGAGTCCGGGAGGCGCGCTTCCGCCGGATGCGCGGTTCAGGCCGCCCCCCGCGGGCCGGAAAAAACCCGCGCGGGGCGCTGTTTCGCCGCCATTCCCGGAGAACAAAACCGGGCATCCCCCGTATACTGCAAAGGGTCTTCGCGTAATGTTCCGGAAGGAACGGCCATCCCGGCCGTAGGCAGTCCGGGAGCGACCCCGGCCGGTCAGGCCTGTCCCGCACCCGATCCTCCGCCCCTTCCGGGCGGAGTCCGCTGAAGGAGTCCTCATGCGAAAAATCCACGTTCTACTGTGCACTCTGGCGCTGGCAGGCGCGCAGGCGCGTGTTTCCATGGCTGCCGCCGGTTCGAAGCCGGAGACGATGAAGACGGAGCCAGTGGTCATCGGCCGGCAGTTCACGATCCATTCGAAGGCCTGTGGCAATGATCGCACGGTCATGATCTCGCTTCCGCCTGACTACGAGGCGAATCCCGGCAGGCGGTATCCCGTGATCGTGGCTGTGGACGGTCAGTGGAATTTCAACCAGACCGGCGTGGCCGCCGGGGCCCTTTCCGGCAACGGACTCATGCATCCGATGATCGTTGTGGCCGTCCACACGCTGGACCGGCGCGATTTCTACCTGCTTCCCGAACGGGATCCGGACACCAGAACGGGCGGCGGCGCGGATTCGCTTCTCGCGTTCATCCGCGACGAGCTGATTCCCTTCGTGGACGCACGGTACCGGACCCTGCCGACGCGCGTTCTGGTCGGAACGTCCTACGGCGGCGTGTTCGTGATGCACGCCTTCACGAGCGAACCGGGCCTGTTCGACGCCTTTCTGACGCTGAGCCCCAGCATGTGGTGGAACAACGGGCTCATGCTCAAAAAGACGGAGGCCTTCCTGAAATCGAAGGCTGAACTGCGCAAGGCCCTGTACGTGACGGTCGCCAACGAGGGGCAGGGCATGGGCGTGAACGCGCTGGCGGAAATCCTGAAACGAACGGCGCCGAAGGGTTTGGCCTGGCGGTTCGAGGAGTACCTGAACGAGGTCCACGGCACCATCTCGTACAAGGGCGCGTACGACGGGCTGAAATTCGCCTTTTCGGACTGGCGGTCCGATCCGGTCCGTTTCGAAACCCGCGGCGACCTGCTCGCGGACGGCGACACGGTGACCGTGGAGATGGCTTCCGCTGGAATGGAGATCCGGTACACGCTCGACGGCTCGGATCCGTCCGGAGCGTCCGTCCGCTACGAGAAACCCCTGCGTGTGACGCGTCCGGTCGCCATCAAAGCCGTTCCCGTGTTCGCCTTCGGAGTGCCGGGGAACCCGGATTCCCTCGATGTCCGGTTCCTGCCGAAGCTGAAGGCGGAAACCCCTGCGCCGGAGAGAACCGCCGGTCTGAGGTTCGCGTACGCGGAGGGGAATTGGGACGCTCTGCCCGACCCGTCGAAACTGAAACCGATTGCATCCGGCGTCGCGACCGACTTTGAAATGGCCGTCCGGAAGCGGGACATCCATTTTTCAATGACGTACACGGGTTTCCTGGAGGTTCCCGGATCCGCGGTCTACCGCTTTTTCCTGACTTCGGACGACGGAAGCCGGCTGGAGCTCGGCGGCCGGACCGTGGTGTCCAACGACGGCCTGCACGGCATGGAAGCGAAATCGGGCAAGGCGTACCTTGAAAAGGGTCTGCATCGGGTCACGATCCCGTTCTTCCAGAAGGATGGGGGATTCGGACTTCAGCTGGAATACGAATCGGAGGGCCTGCCCAGACAGGGGATTCCCCTGTCCGCGTTCAGCTGTCCGAAGTAAACAGCGCGCTCCGGGATCAGGAGAAGCTTCCCGAAAGCCGAAGGTAACGGGAGGCCTTTTTTCTCCATGTAACCTTTCCTTCCCGCATCCGTCTACACTGGAAAGGCCCCGCCGTCATTCACCATCATGAGAGGATTCCATGTCCCGATCGGCACGATTCCTGGCGGTGCTCTGTCTCGCCCCGTTCCTGACGGCCCCTGCCGGTCCGGTGACGGCTCCGGACAGCGGCCGGACCACGCCTCCTCTGCGCATTCCCCGGGTGAACGCCTCGCAGTTGAAGGTCGACGGCGTCATGGACGAGGCCTTCTGGCGGGAGGCGCTGGTCGTGCCCGCGGACATAGAGGTCCGGCCCGGCGAAAATATACCGGCCCCGGTTAAAACCGAGGCTTATCTGGCCTATGACGAAACGGCCATTTACGCCGGGTTCAAATGCTTCGACCCCGATCCCTCGGCCGTCCGCGCCCGCCTGTGCGACCGCGACAATATCTGGAACGACGACTGGATCCTGATTCTTTTCGACACCTTCAATGATCAGCGCAGGACCTACGATTTCACCTGCAATCCACTCGGCATACAGGGCGACATGATCGAAAGCACGACCGGAGGCGGCGACGAATGGGACGCCATATGGGAATCGTCGGGACGGGTCACTCCTGACGGATACGTCGTGGAAATGGCCATCCCCTTCCGGGCGCTCGGTTTTCAGAGAACGTCCGAGGACCAGATCTGGGGATTCGACGTGGTGCGCAGCCTGCCTCGCAACGTGCGGCACCACATCGGCGCCTTTCCGCGAGACCGGAACAACAACTGCTACATGTGCCAGTCCCTCAAACTGATCGGATTCGCGGGCGCCACGCCGGGACGGAACATCGAGCTCGCGCCCACGGTCTCGGCCGTTCTGACGCAGGAAAGGAAGGATGGAACGTCGGGTCCGTTCGTTGAGAAGGTAAGGCGCATGGATCCCGGGTTCACCGCAAAGTGGGGTTTCACACCGAACCTGACGGCCGGCGTCACGGCGAATCCGGATTTTTCCAACGTGGAAGCGGACGCGCTCCAACTCGACATCAACACGCAGTTTGCCCTGTATTATTCCGAAAAAAGACCCTTTTTCCTCGAGGGGGCGGACTTCTTTCAGACGCCTTTCAGCCTGGTGTACACCCGGACGCTCGCCGATCCGGATTGGGGCGTCAAGGTCACGGGTAAGGAAGGCCGGCACGCGGTCGGTTTCTACACGGTCCGGGACAATCTGACCAACTTCCTGTTTCCCGGGGCGGAAGGATCCGATTCCGGAACGCGGGAGGCGGGGAGCCAGGGAACGGTGCTTCGGTACCGGACCGACATCGGTAAGAATTCGAACATCGGCCTGGTCATGACCGAAAGACGAGGCGGGGGATACGGTAACAGCGTCGCGGGCGTGGACGGCAACGTGAAATTCACGCAAAAGGATCAGTTGACCTTCCAGGTGACGGGTTCGTCCACCGATTACCCGGATACGATTGCCTCGGGATACGGACAGCGTCGGGACGCGTTCCGGGCTTCGGCCGTCCACCTGTACTACAGCCACAGCACGCGGACGTGGGAAGCGTACCAGTTTTTCAGGCGCGTGGAACCGGGTTTTCGTGCCGATCTCGGTTTCATCACCCAGGCCGGTTTCACGTATTCGGAAACGGGCGGCTCCCTCATCTCGAGACGCGATGCGGGGAGCTGGTACAACTGGTTGAGTCTGTACTGCAGTGTTGACCAGAAATACGATTGGAACGGAACCGCTCTCCACCGGGCCGTGACCAGCCGGGTCAATTATCAGGGCCCCCTGCAATCGAACGCCGGCGCGTACGGCGAGATCGGCCGAAACAGGTACCTGGGCCGGTCTTTCCGCGCCAACTGGGTGAATGGATGGGCGTTTGCCCGGCCGTCCGGATTCGCGGCGTTTCAGGTTTCCGGCCGGTTCGGAGACCTCATCGATTACGAGAACTGCCGGCCCGGCCGTAACGCGCGTCTCGGACTGTGGACGGAGCTCCGGATCGGCAAACACCTGCAGACCGAACTCGAGCACAATTGGGACAGGCTGAACGTCGACGGGGGGCGGCTCTACACGGCCGATATCGAGAGACTCCGGATCATGTACCAGTTCAGCAAACGCATGTTCCTCAGAACCGTTGTCCAGTACCGGCAGTACCGGAAAAACACGGCGCTCTACGACAATCCGGACACGGCATCCAGAACCGAAGGCCTTTTCACCCAGGTCCTCCTGTCCTACAAGATCAACCCGCAGACCGTCTTCTTTCTGGGGTATTCCGACAATTCCTACGGCGACCAGGAAACCCCGCTGCTGCAGACCGACCGTACCGTATTCGCGAAAATCGGGTACGCGGCGCAGATATAAGACGGACGCCGGCCGCTCAGAGCCGTTGCGCCGAACAGCGGCGGATGGAAAAAGTGCGGACCTCCCGAAGGCCGAAGGCCCCGCCTTCGGGAGGTCCGCTTTTGATTGCTTCAGGCCTTTAAAATCCATATATTTCAAGCAGAAACCTGCAAACCGGACCTTCCATTTAAGCAGTCGTTGACTGGAGTCCTCCCATGCATCCCGGATTCTGCAAGCATCTCCTGTTCCTGTGGCCGGTGTTTTTGCTCGTCGTATTTCTGGCGTGCGTGCCGGACCGGCCCGCAGCCGGCGCCTTCAAAACCGGCAGGTACCCGAACCTCTTTTCCGATCTCCTGAACATCCCCCCGGAACGCGTGCAGGCGAAAGTCGATTCGGCCTGGCATCAGTTGTTTCACGGGGATCCGGACAGCCAGGCCGTGTATTTCCCGGTCGAGGACGACATGGCCTATATCCTGGACGTGCTTCATTGGGATGTGCGCAGCGAGGGCCAGTCGTACGGCATGATGATCGCCGTGCAGATGGACAAGAAGGAGGAATTCGACAGGCTCTGGAAATGGGCCAGGACATATATGCAACACCCGTCCGGCCCACGTCAGGGATACTTTGCCTGGCAGCTCAGGACGGACGGCACGGTCATGGACCCCAATTCCGCCTCCGACGGCGAGGAATACATCGTCACGGCACTGTTCTTCGCGTCCGCACGGTGGGGCGACGGCGAAGGCATTTTCGATTACCGGGCGGAAGCCCAGGCCATTCTGGACGCCATGCTGTCCAAGGCTGACTCCGCGGACGAGGACTCGGTCGTCACCAACATGTTCAACCGCGAACACAAACAGGTGGTGTTTGTGCCCACGGGATTCGCGGACGACATCACGGATCCCTCCTACCACCTTCCTGCATTTTATGAAATCTGGGCGCTTCGCGCGGACAGGGAGAACGCGTTCTGGAAGGCGGCCGCGGACACCAGCCGTTCCTTCTTCCGCAAAGCCCTGCACCCGGTCACTGGCCTGAGCCCCGATTACGCGCATTTCGACGGAACGCCGGCGGACCTGTGGAGCAGCGGGCACGGGGATTTCCGTTTCGACGCGTTCCGCACGATCATGAACATCGCCGTGGACCACGCCTGGTTTGAAAAGGATCCCTGGCAGGCCGGGGCCTGCAACCGGCTCCAGGGCTTCTTCCGGTCAAAGGGCATGGACCGTTACGTCAACCAGTACACGCTCGACGGCAAACCCCTTTCAAGGGAAAACAGCGGTGCCCTGGTCGCGGCGAACGCGGTCGCGAGCCTGGCCGCGACCGATCCCGGGCGCGTGGATTTCGTGAAAGCCCTGTGGGACCAGAAAGTTCCGGACGGGAAATACCGGTACTACGACGGACTGCTGCACATGATCGCGCTTCTGCATGTGAGCGGGAATTTCCGGGTTTACATGCCCGGGAGCCCGGCGGACGCAAGGAAATAAATCCGGGCCTGCCCTGCGATGTCCTCTAGATGAAAGGGATTCGGATGAAAACCGCAAGACCGCTTTCTGATACCCGCCTGAACGGATCGCGCAGCAGCCGATCCGCGTTTATGAAATCCGTCCTGATCTTCATGATTGTGTCAACCGCGGTTCAGGCGTTCGCAACGAAACCCGATTTCCCGGTCCGCGTGATCATGGACCGGCAGGATTGGCGGGATGGATCCGTCATCCTGCACGAGCGCGGCCGTTCGACCCCCCTGGCCGCGGATTCCGCTGATTTCCCGGGCGTAATCCGCGCGCTGAAAAATTTCAAAACCGACATCGGACGCGTGACAGGTTCGGAACCGGAAATTCTGTTCAGCAGGCTTCCGGATTCAGGGGAAGTCGTGATCGCCGGCACACTCGGGAAGAATCAATGGATCGACCGCCTGGCGGCCGAAGGCAGAATCGAAGCGTCCCGGATCTCCGGCCGATGGGAGGCCACTCTGTTTCAGGTCGTGGAAAAGCCTTTCCCCGGCGTCCGCCGCGCGCTGGTCATCGCCGGGAGCGATAAAAGGGGGGCCATCTACGGGCTGTACGATCTGTCCGGCCGGATCGGCGTGTCTCCCTGGTATTGGTGGGCCGATGTCCCCGTGCAAAAGCGCCAGTCGCTGGCCGTGACGCCCGGCTGGGATGTCGATGACGGACCCGCGGTGAAATACCGGGGCATTTTCATCAACGACGAAGCGCC
>JAFGAX010000222.1 GCA_016933415.1 bacterium | reverse complement strand
GATCGCCGAACCGGTCTTCAATCTGGAATTTGAGGCCTTCAATCGCGATGCGGCCGCTGCCCTCCATGCCGCGGTTGGTGGCGGAGATGACCAGCAGCCTGACCCCTTCCTGGCCCGGCATGATGGTGCTGAAGCTCCAGGCGGGCAGGGGATTGGCCTCGAGCGCCAGCCAGGCGCCGGCCATGCTCACGGCCACGGCGTCATTGGGGCGGCTCACATACGCGGGACGTCCTGTGTTTTCGTCCGCGGGCACGCCGGAAAGCCGGAAACGGATGGTCACCGCCTCGACCGACTGCCTGGACGGCGCCTTGACGGTCCATGCGGCTTTTCCCCCGGCAATGGCGCGCGTGAGCGGATCGAGGGTCGTGTACCCTTCGGGCAGCGTCTCCAGGGTTACGGCGGCCAGGCCCGTGGTGTCGGCTTCTCCGAGATTTTCGAGTTGGGTGGTGATCACGAATTCCTGGCCGACCGCGACGGTCCCGGTCAGGGCGACATCGGCCGGCGCGGTGATGGCGGCGCTCATGGCGAGGTCGGCGCGGCGGACCGTCGCGACGGGGAAGGCGGCCCAGAAATCCGGAACGGGCACGTCCTGCTGAAGCGAATCCATGCCCTGCACGCGGACCCGTATATCCGCTTTCGGCGATGCGGCCGCGGGCGCCTCGATCCGCCAGGACAGGGAATAGGACGTGAGGCTTTTCACGACCGCGTCCGAGGTGGCGTATCCGGCCGGAAGCTGCAGGGTCGCGGTGATGTCCCGCGTGTTGGAATGAAAAATCTGCGTGGTCAGAACAAAGGACTGTCCCGCGGAAACGATTCCGTCCGCGGCGCCGGCCGGTTCCGTCACCGCCAGAACCGCGGAAAGATTGCTGGGCAGGGTGATCACGCGGATACGCGCCTGACTCTGTTCGACTTCCGCGGTTTCTCCGGTGTTGAAATCGTTCGGGAGCCGGAACAGTTCGGCGGCCACCCATTCGGTGTCCGGCGCGGAGACCGGCGACCGGACGGTCCATTCCGCCGGAAATCCGGGCGTGAGTCCGGCTGTGTCGCTTTCGGATATTCTTTCGAACCGGTCCGCCAGAACCAGGCGGACGCTCGCGAGCCCTTCCGTCCGTCCGGAGCCGAAATTCATGAGATCGGCCCGTACGGTGAAAATCTGGCCCGCGGACACCCGGCCGTCCGGCGTGCTCAGACTGAGCGAAAGGGAGAGCCGGGCCGGCGTCTGCACCGTCACCTGGGCCGTGGAGTCCAGGGCCGCGCCCACGGGTACGGCCTGACGGGGCGACCCGATGAAGGCCTGAAGGATGTCGGCGCGGAAGGTTTCGGCCGCGTTTTCAACAGCCGGCGCAGTCACGGCGAAGACGGCCGTGTCCCACTGGGCGGGCGTCAGCCGGCTGATGGAAACCGGCGAGGCCGCGATCGCGGAAGTGCCGTCCGTCGTCAATCCGACGCGGATGTCCTCGACGTTCAAACCGAGCCCGTTTTCCAGGATCACCAGCACCTCGAAATTCTGCCCCGTATTGACCGTCGCATTGCCCGCGTCGTCCGCGGCCGCGGAACGGACACGGGTGGAGATGATGCGGAAAGACTGATCCGAACGGACGAAAACCGATGTTTTCTCCCCTGCGGCCAGGACCGCGCGGGAGTTCCGATCCCGGCCGGTGACCGTCGCCTCCACGGCCGCGATACCGCCGAGGCTTCCTGTGGAGGTGACGGTATAGATCAGGGCGTCGGTTTTTCCGCCGGCCAGGATGAGGCCGCCCTGCGAGAGGCCGGCCGGCGGCGTGACACTGTAATCCGACTGTTTCAGGCCGTTGATACGGAATGTCAGGTCCGAGGCTTTCGGGGGATCGAACTGAATCGGCGCCTGCCCCTCGTTCCGCACCGCCACGGCGACCGTCCAGGGCTCCTTCTGGCCGCCGATGAGTCTGTCCGAGGAGGCGGTGACGCCGGTAACGAGCAGGATTGCCGGATTCTGAATGACCACGATGGATGCGGCCGTGACCTCGGGCACCAGATCCTTGGTGTTGTCCCTGAAACCGTCCACGTAGACGGTGAAAGTCTCGCCCGTGCTCGGCGCTGCCGCTGCCTGGAAGCTGAAATCCACCCAGACCAGTCCGCCGCCGGGAAGCCAGTCCACGGTCTGCACGGACGCGGACGTGAACATCGACAGGCCGTCGGTGTTCATAATGAGCTGGAGGTTGCGGAGGCCGTCCCCGCCGGTATTCTGCAGATAGACCCGGAGCGTGTCCTCCGCGTAGACGTTGACATAGGGACGGTTCGGTGCCAGGTTGTCGATGCGGAGGATGCTCAGGCTGGCCGGTGTTTCCATCAGAATCGAAGCCTTGACGCCGTAGGTGGTGTCCGACCGACAGGTCCGGCCGGTGTTGATTTCCCTTCCGGTCACCAGCGACGCGATCTGGCAGAGTCCGGTATGGTTCGCCGCGGAGCGTTCGACGATAAAGCGGAGGCTGTCCGAAGCGCCGCCCGGCAGGACCCAGCCGCCTCGGCCGAGCTCCTGCAGGTTTGAAAGATCCCATCCGGATCCCGCGGAAAACAGGAGAAAGGTGACCGAACGGCTTGTGTCGATCCGGACAGCGCTTCCCCCGGCATTGGTCAGCCGGACCGAAACGGTCCAGGCGATGTCCTGGCCCGCCGTGACCTCGGGCTGCGAGACGCGGATCGCGTCGATGCGCAACCGGGCGGAATCCTGGACCGCGATGCCGGCGAAACCCTGGTCGCTGACCACGCCTCCGGTGCCGCCGTCCGTGAAGAACGCGACCGCCTCGACCGTGACGTCGCCCGGGGACAGGCCTGTGCGGTCCACCCGCACGGTAAGGGTGTCCTCTCCGTTCCCGGCCAGAATCGCGGTTCCGCTGCGATTGAGGACCGCCGGAAGCACGATCTCATAATCGTTCTGGCGCACGCCGGCGATCCGGAACCGCACCCACAGGCTGTCGAACCGGGCGCTGCTGCTGGCCAGGTTGCGGACTGCCACTTGCAGGGTCCAGTCCTGGGTCTGACCCGCGGTCACTTCGGCGGCCGAAGCGGCGCATCCGGTGACGCGGATGCCCGGGGGCGCATTGACATCGAAAACATTGGACACGCCGGTTTCGGAACCGCCCGTACGGACCACGCTGATGCGGTTGCCGGCCCGCGGCGAGCCGATAGTGACGCCGCCGGACCACTGGCCCGCGATGAATGACCCGCTGCGCACCGGGCTGATGGCGCCGGAGAGGTCGGAGAGGTCCACGGTCCCGGTGAAAGACGTGGCTTGGCTGCCGAAACGGTCCAGGGCGGTCACGATCACCGTAAAGGGCACTTTGGCGACCTGACTGCCGACCGTGGCGATCGTGAAATGATCGACGGGCCCCGGAAGCACGTTGAAAAAGTTGGAAACGCCCGAATGTCCGGCGCCGTCCGAGGCTGTGACGGTCACGTCCTGACCCGCGCGCAGAATCATGACCGATTCCGTTCGGACGCCCGCGACGAAGGCGCCGCTGACGGCCGGTGAAATCGTGGCTGCGCCGTCGGAAAGCGCAACGGTTCCCGTGAATCCCGAGGCCGTGTTGCCGTACGCGTCGAGCGCGGTGATCGTGACGGGAAAGGCGATGCCCGCGGCCTTGGGGCTTCCAATCAGCCCGATTACAAAGGAGGCCACGCCCGCGGGCCTGACCGTGAATTCATTGGAGGTGCCGCTCTTGCCGCCCCCGGTCACGGTCAGGGTGTTGCCGGTGTAACTGCGGGTGAGGGTCACGCTGCCGTTCCACAGGCCGGAGGCGAATGTGATCGACGCAGGCGCGCCGGTTCCGGTCTCGTCGGCCAGGGCCGCGGTGCCGGCGTACGAAGTGACGGGATTGCCGTTCGAGTCGACGGCGCGGATGACCACGGCGAACGCGACGCCCGCGGTGCGGTTGTCCGGCACCGGATCGATGACGAAATGATCCACCGCGCTCGCGATGACCGCGAACGTGTTGGAGAGGCCGGTCTGGGATCCGCCGGTCCGCGTGAAGGTCAGCCGGTCGGACGTCTGGGTCTGCGCAATGGTCAGATTGCCGGTCCACACACCGTTGGTGAAAGCGCCGCTGACACTGGGCGAAACGGTTCCGGCGCCGGAATGGGTCACTGAAACCGTGTTTCCCGCTCCGCTGAAGGAGGTCGCGGTGTTGTTGTTCGCGTCCTGCGCGGTCACCGTGACGCTGAAGGGCATGCCGGCCGCGGGGTCTGCGATGGTTCCCACCGCGAAGTGGTCCAGTGCGCCGTGAGTCACGTTGAAATAATTGGAGACGCCCGTGTGGGAGCCGGCGTCCGCGGCCGTGATGCGCACGTCGTTGCGGGCCTGGGTGATGGTCAGGGTCTGGGTGCGGACGCCCGCAGTGAACGCGCCGGTCACGGACGGGGAGACGGAAACCGATCCGCCGCTCAGGTTCACGGTCCCCGTGAAACCGGTCACGGTGTTGCCGTAGGCGTCCAGCGCGGTGAAGGTCACGGAAAAGCCCGTGCCCGCAGTTCTCGGGCTGGCGATGTCGGACAGGGCGAATGAGGCCACTGTTCCGGGTCCGACGTTGAAGGTTCCCGATGTGCCGCTCCTGCCCGCGCCGGTCGCGGTGAGGAAGTCGCCGGCGTGGGATTTCGTGACCGTGACCGCGCCGGTCCAGACGCCGGACGCGAACGTGACCTGCTGAGGGGAGACCGTGCCCGATTCGTCCTTGAGATTGACCGTGCCGTTGAACGCGGTCACCGTGTTCCCGCTGGCGTCCAGGGCCTGCAGGGTCACGGAGAACGGCGCCCCCGCCGTCCGGGGGGAGGAGATGGCGGAAAACGTGAAATGATCCACGGCGCTGGCCGAGATGTTGAACGGATTCGAAGTGGCCGTGTGCCCCGAGCCGTCGTCCGCCGTGATATAGAGGCCGGACTGCGTCTGGGAAATGGACACCAGGCCCGTCCAGGAGCCGCTGTAGAAATTACCGCTCTGTGCCGGGGTCAGGGTTCCCGCGCCGCTGTAGGTCAGGTTCACCCGGCGCCCGGTTCCCGTGAAGGAGGTGACAATGTTCTCAAAGGCGTCGAACGCCGTGACGGTGACGGAGAAGGGAATGCCGGCCGCTCCGTCAGCGACCGGGGAAAACCCGAAATGGTCGAGGCCGGCCGCGTCCACGTTGAAATACCCGGACAGGCCGGTGCGGCCCGATCCGGCGGCCGTGATCTGGATGTCCTGGCCGCTGGTCAGGATGGAGACATTGCCGGTCCATTCTCCGGACGTGAATGCCGGCGTGACCGCGGTACCCGTGGACTGGATTTCGAGAGAAGCCGTTTTCTCGGACAGCGTGACGGTTCCGGTGAAATCGGTTTTCACGTTTCCGTACGTGTCCTTCGCGGTGAGGGTCAGGCCGAACCAGGCGCCCGCGGTCTGGGGGCTTGTGATGGAGTTGAATTCAAAACGGTCGAGTACGGTCGGATCCACCCGGAAATTCGACGTGGTGCCGCTTTTCCCGGATGCCCGGGCGGTGATGTTGTCCGCGGCCGTTGTCTTGAAGACCTGGACATTGCCGCTCCACGTGCCGGAGGTGAAGGCCGTGGTCTGCAGGGGGGACAATGTTCCGGTGAGGTCCGAAAGATCCGCAGTCGAGGCGAAGGACGTGACGGTGTTGTTGTGGGCGTCCTGGGCCGTGACCGTGACGGTGAAGGCATTGCCCGCGGTCTGGGAAACGCCCGGTCCGGTCACGGCAAAATGGTCCAGGGGGCCGGGCGTGACCGCAAAGGAGTTGAAGGTTCCGGAATCCAGGACCAGGTCCGAGGCGTCTGTGGTCTGCACAGTGACCGTGTAGGAAGACGATACCGATGTTCCGTTCGTGATATTGGCGATCTGGACGGTTTCAGTCTGGCCCGCGGCTTGCGCTGTTCCGCCGGAACGGGCGATGGTCACGGTGGTTCCGGACGCGGATTCGATTGTCAGCGTTCCGTCCATGGTGGATGACGAGGCGATGACGGCCGTCGAAGCGTCGAATCCGCCCGGATACGCGACCTGTATTTTACCGTCCGCCGGCATGGCGGTCGACGTGGTGAAGGTCACCGTATGGATTGCCGCGGCGCCGGCCGCCGAATTGGAGGCAGTGACCGATACGGATACGAGCTGGGCACGTGCGGAAACGGCCAGGAACAGGATGGGCAGAAAGAACCTTCCTGTGGAAAATCGAAAACGCAGAATATTCGGGCACCGGTGTTTCACGCGGGGAAAACCGTCCTTTCAGAAGCGAGATTCCATTCCAAATGGTGCATATTTGCAAAGAGCATACCAGCCCGGGAACTATTCGTAACCCCTTTAATAACAAAACAGATTTATGGCCGGTTTCCGGCCGATTCCCGGTGCATGCGTGTTTTTGAATCAGTCTGTAACCCTTTGATTCGTCTTGATTTTTCTTTCTTTTTTTCTTATATTACTGTTCAGGCCATTTTGTTTTTTTCATTCTGTTTGTTAAATTGGGCCACGAACTCGTGAAGAGGAATCGGTGATGCAATCCATTCAATGGCCTGAGCAGTAATCCGTTTATGATCCGAAAAACAGACATAATAATAGCCCTTTTTATTCTCCCGTTTTTCTCCCACTCCTATCCGCAAACGAACCGGGTCGAGATACAGCTGGGATACGAAGGCGTTCCGACCGGCAGGGACGGCGTGCTTCCATATCACCGGGAAATTCGTCCGCGTCTCGGCCTGGCCCTGAGCGGCGGAGGGGCGAGGGGCCTGGCCCATATCGGCGTACTGAAAGTGCTTGAAAGGCATGGGATTCCGGTGGACGGAATAGCCGGGACCAGCATGGGCGCGATCATCGGCGCCATGGCCTCTGTCGGGTATTCCGCTTCCGAGATCGACAGCCTGGCGAGGATCACGGACTGGGGCGGCATCATCCGGGACGCGCCCCAGCGCCGCCAGCTGTTTCTTGGACAGAAGGAGCAACGATCGCGGACCATTGTTCAGATCCGGTTCGAAAGATTGGCGCTCGATTTCCGGCCCGCGGTGACGGCCGGGCAGAAACTCACCACCGTGCTGACGGATCTTCTGCTCCGCGCTCCGTCTCCGTATCCGGATGATTTCAGCCGTCTTCCGATTCCGCTCCGCGTGGTCACAACGGATCTGCTGACCGGCGGCAAGGTCCTGTTCGGGAGCGGATCCCTGGTCGACGCCCTGCGCGGATCCCTGGCCATTCCGCTCCTGTTCACGCCGTTGGAAACGGACTTCGGCATGCTCGTGGACGGAGGACTCGTCGACAATCTTCCCGTACGCGAGACCCGAACGCTCGGAGTGGACCGCGTCATTGCCGTTGATACGTCGTCCAAACTGCGGAAGCGGGAAAACCTGTCCGCCCCCTGGGAGATCGCCGATCAGGTGACGACCATCATGGAGCAGGAGGCGATTGCGGCCGCGAAACGCGAGGCGGATCTCGTCATTGAACCGGATCTTCAGATGATGGCCAACACCGATTTCGCGTCCATCGAAGCGGCCGTGGCCGCCGGAGAGAAGGCGGCGGAGGCCGCGGTTCCGGCCATCGATTCCCTGCTGTCCGCGTTCAATCCGCCGGAAACGGAAACATGGATTCACATCGGGGAATGCCGTTTCACCGGTCTCAATCGGGTTTCGCTTCACGCGGACGCGCCTTTTTTCATCACGCCCGAACCCGGTCCAGCCCGGGTGTCCGATCTGGTTCTGACCGGACGCGGCCTTTATCAGAGCGGGTGTTTCCGGTCCGTCACCATGGCCGTGGACACCGCCGGCGGGATTCTGTTTTTCGACGTCGTCGAGAACCCGGTCATCGACAGCGTCCGATTCGAGGGCAACACGGCGTTGACGGATTCCGCGCTCCTTTCCGGAATTTCGACCGTTCCCGGCGCGGTCTTCAGCCACTGGAAAGGCAGGGCGGACATCCGGGCGATCCGGTCCCTGTACCTCGAAGGCGGATATTCGCTCGCGCAGGTTGACACCGCGGAGATCCGCGGGAACACGCTGGTGTTCCGCATCGACGAAGGCCGCATCGACGGCATCCGGTTCATCGGAAACGAACGCACCCGCTCCTTCATTCTGCGGCGGGAACTGCCGTTCCGGACCGGCGACCTGTTCCGGGCCGCGGATTTTCAGCAGGGGCTGGACAACATCTACAGCACCGGATATTTCGAGAACATCCGGTTCGACCTGGAATCGAAGGCGGGGCGGCGCGTCCTGAACCTGCGGCTGAAGGAGCAGGGATTTTCCCTGTTGCGCGCGGGTCTCCGGTACGACCTGGAGCGCAGGACGCAGTGCCTGCTCGAGGGCGCGGAGGAAAACCTGTTCGGCGTCGGCGCGGTCGCGTCCCTGGCCGGCCAGCTGGGCCCCGTGGACCGGGCCGTGCGGGCGGCGTTCCGGGCCGACCGGATTTTCCAGACGCTGTTCACCGGAAAGGCGGCGTTCTCGGCCTCACGGCAGGATTTCAATTATTATTCGGATTTCGCCCGCACGGGGAAGTACCGGCTCGGCGCGGTGCAGACGTCGTTTTCCATCGGACAGCAGATGAAGCGCTTCGGCACGCTTTCCCTCGAATTGCGGGACGAGCGTCTGGCCGTGCGTCCGCTTTCCGGATCCGGATCGCCCCGTGAATCCGAAACCCTCCGGAACATCGTCCTGCGGTCGGAGGTGGACACGCGGGACCGGCTTCCCTTCCCGAACACGGGCAAATACCATGTGCTCGAATACGAAACATCGGCTTCGTTTCTCGGAAGCGACGTGCCGTACACCCGCATGTTTTCTTCCATGGAATCGTACCATGCGGTTCAGCCGCGCATTGTGCTGCATCCCCGCATCCGCTGGGGCACGGCCGACCTGACCACGCCTTTCGCCAAGCAGTACCGTTTCGGCGGCATGGAGTCCTTCTGGGGGCTCCCGGAGGAATCCATGGCTGGACGATTGTTTTTCATCGTCTCGGGTGAGGCGCGGTGGAGGACGCCCTGGTTTCGGTGGGCGGAGAGTCATCTCTCCTTACGTTACGATCTGGGCGGCGCGTGGCTGCGCTACTGGGAACCGAAGCCGAAGGATTTCCGCCAGGGCATGGGCGCCATGGTCTCGGTGCAGACGCCGTTCGGCCCCATACAGGCGGCATTCGGCAAGCTGGACGGCGCTAAGAAAACGAAGTTCTATTTTTCCGCGGGGTACAGGTTCTAAGCCTTCGGGGATGACCAGCGACGGATTGGCCGGACGCTCTTGTGGAAGGCGGGCTTCATGACCCGCCTTTTTATTTTCAAGTCACCACGGATGAACACGGAGACACACGGAAGAAGCGGGAGTATGAGGGTAATGCATTCATTCACATCCCCGTGAACATCCATTTTTTCCCCCGCAGGGGCAGGAGCCCCTGCGGGGGAAAAAATATCACCACGGAAACAGACACAGAGATGCACGGAAAAAGCGGGGATATGGGGTTATGCGTTGATTTTCATTCTGGCGGCCTTTCCGAATGGAAAAACGGGAATCAATAAATACCCCTGTTTCATTAATT
>JAFGAX010000033.1 GCA_016933415.1 bacterium | reverse complement strand
TCGGACACGAACAACCGGTCCTATTATGAAATCCGCGTGCCCATGCGACCGGGCTGGGATCCCGCCAATGCGGTGGAGCTGGATTTCGACGTCCTCAGCAGGCTGAAGGAAAAAGCCAGGCTCAACCCCGCCGACAGCACGGAGCGCCTGGAGCGCGGGCACAGGGTCACTCTGGCCGGGTCCCCCTCCCTTCGCAACATCCGCTGGCTGACCATCGGCGTTCGCAACAGCGGCACCGGCGTTTTCACGGGCGAGATCTGGCTGGATGAACTGCGGCTCTCGAACGTGCACAAGGACAAGGGCATCGCCATGCGCGTCCGTTCCGAATTCCGCTGGTCCGATTTCCTCTCCATCAACGGCGAGTACAACCGGAAGGACGCCGATTTTCACACGATCAACGAACGGTTCAGCGAGGGAAGTACCACGCAGGGCGGATCGCTGAACGCGAGTTTCCAGCTCCAGAAACTGCTGCCCGCATCCTGGGGCGTTTCACTTCCCGTCACAACCACCTATACGAAAAGTGTTTCAGACCCCAAGTACTGCCCGGACGACACGGACATCCTGCTGAAAAGCGTCAAATCCGATTCCCTGCGGAAGACCTTCCAGGACCGGAACGAGCAGAAGGGGATCGGATTTTCCCTGGGCAAATCGAGCAAATCACGGAATCTCTTCGCCCGCCTTCTGCTCGACCCTGTATCCGGAAGCGCCAATTACGCTTCCGGAAACCGGCACAGTTACAGGACTCCGAAGGCACGGACGGAAACGAAAGGAGGATCGTTCCGCTACAGACTGGTGCCCAGCGGAGATAATTATATTCTGCCTTTCTCCTGGGTCGGCAATAAGGGATTTCTGAAAAAGATTTCCCAGGTCCGTTTCACCTATCTGCCGTCGGACGTCAATTTCGACATGACGGGATCCTTCAACCGGTCCAATTCCGAAACGCGCGAAGGCATCGCCACAAACGACACCACGGCCACGCTCACCAGGAATTTCGACACCACTTTTCAGCCGTTCCGGGCATTGACGCTCGATTTCGGCCGCACTTCCACATCAGATATGCGTTATGCCGAATGGAGCACGGAACTGCTGATCCCGACGGACAGCATTCAGACGGATAAGAGCCAGAATTTCAGCGTCAAACTGAATCCGACACTCGCCCAATGGCTCAAACCCAATGCGTCGTATTCAGCCAATTACCGCTGGCGGAACAACATCCAGCAACGGGCCAATCAGACCGGCGTCAGTTCCAGCATCCAGAACAGCATTACGGTGTCCAACACTTTCGATCCATCCAAGCTGTTCGCTTCGTTCGGCAAAAAAAAGCCTGCCGGCCGGCCTTCGCCCGTACGACGGCCCGCGCCCGCGGGTTCGAAAGCACCGAAACCGGAAGACCCGGCCAAACCGCAGGAAGAAAAAAAAGACGGATCAAAAGGATTGTCCGTTCTGTCCGTATTCCCAAAAATGGCCGGCGTATTCCGGAAAATCGACCCCATCACGATCAATGTCACGCGCACAGCCTCTTCCAATGACCAGGGCATTCTCGGCCGGCCGGACATGGGCTATACGTTCGGACTGACCATGGATCCTGGCGTTCCACACTCGGAGAACGTACTTTCGAATCCGGTCACCCGAACCCGAAATCTGCGCTGGTCTCTGAAGTCCGGCGTTAAAATCACCAGCAGCCTGCAGGCAGGATTGGATTATAATTTTTCAGATAACCTCAATAAAAGCTCTCAGTCCACTCAAACCAAATCCAGAACCGCGTATTTAAGCGACGAAACAGGGATACCTTTTCCGACCTGGAGCTTGACATGGCAGGGCCTTGAAAAAACAAAATATATTAATAAGTATCTAAAATCATTGCGCTTGTCCCATTCCTTCTCCGGAAGTCAGGAAGATAATTATACAGAATCCAAGCTGACCAGCACAAAATTAACAAAAAATTTCCGCCCATTTCTGGGCATTGCCATATCCATGAAAAACGGCATTACAGGAAATATTCAGTATAATAATACTTCCTCTTTGACCACTACAGTCAAGGGCAGTTCTTTGGCAAGCCGTACAAAACAGCAGGCCAGCTCGATCAGTGTTTCTTGTTCATACTCGAAAAAGGGTGGCTTGCGTCTTCCCTTCATGAAAAACAAGAAGTTGGACAATAATCTGGACTTTAAACTGTCATTTGAAAGCAGTAGTTCGGAAGATTTCAGCGCCAAAACCCTGAAGTCCAAATATACCAGCACCCGTAGTCAGAAAACCTGGACTTTGGAACCGCGTGTGGATTATTCCTTTTCAACTTCGGTCAACGGAGGGTGTTATCTGAAGCTCGGGCAAAGTAAAAATTTCCAGTTGGGAACCACCAAAACAACCGCATTCGGCATCAATTGCGTCATTTCCCTGGCCGGACGATAAAATCTTGACTTTCTTCCGTATTTTCATTATAATTAAAACTGGCTTTCCGGTTTTTCTACAGAAAGTGTCTTTCTGGATATCCAGGATCGTAAAGAAACGACTGTGCCGGCCGGTATCGGCACTCTTTTTCTGGTCAGCACCCCGATCGGCAATCTGGAAGACATGCCGCCGAGAGCCGTGCGCATTCTTGCCGAGGCGGATCTTGTGGCAGCGGAGGATACACGTCGCACTGGAATCCTCATGCAACATTTCGGCATCCGCAACCGGCTGGAAAGCTATCATGACTATAATAAGGAAAGAACCGGCCCGCGTCTCATTCAGCGTCTGCTGAACGGAGAATCCATCGCGGTTGTTTCGGACGCCGGCACTCCGGGAATCTCGGATCCGGCGTTCAATCTGGTCCGCAGTGCGGCGGAGAACCGCATCCCCGTGGTTCCAATTCCCGGACCCACGGCTGCAATTGCGGCTCTTTCCGTTTCGGGTCTGCCGACCGACCGTTTCGTCTTCGAAGGATTCCTGCCCGCGAAGAAGGGCCGCCGGACCCGTCTCGGGGAGCTGACGAAAGAGTCCCGGACGCTCATCCTGTACGAATCACCGCACCGGCTGATCCGGACACTGCAGGATTTACTGGAGACACTGGGCGACAGGCCCGCATCCGTCAGCCGCGAACTGACGAAAAAATTCGAGGAGACGGTGCGCGGCCGGATCTCGGAACTGATCGCCTTTTTCTCCGGCCGCCGGATTCTCGGCGAATTCGTTCTCATCATACACGGTCACCTGGACAGGGAACAAAAATCATGACACAAATCATCGACCGCGAAGCCATTCCCGATTCTCTCAAGGACGGTTACGCCCGCGCGGTCTCCCCTTTCATCCGCCTGCTGACCCGATGGGACATGCATCCGAACACATTCACCGTCCTGGGCCTGATCGTCAGCGCCGTGGCTTCCGTTTTCATGGCCTCGGGCTCTTTCCGGATCGCTGCACTGCTCGTGCTTCTCGCCGGCTTTTTCGACACCGTTGACGGCAAGCTCGCTCGCCAGAGCGGAAAAGTCACGAAATTCGGCGCCGTGCTGGATTCCACTCTCGACCGCTATTCCGAGGCCCTGATCTTTTTCGGCATGGCTTACTTCTTCGTCCGGCAGGAACGGTTTCTGACGACCCTGGCCGTAGCCGTGGCTCTCGGGGGTTCGCTCATGGTGAGTTATGTCCGCGCCCGCGCCGAGGGCCTGGGATTCGATTGCAAGGTCGGCATTTTGCAGAGGCCCGAGCGTCTCATTCTGATCGCGGCAGGCGGCATTCTGCATCCCGCGGCCCTGGTCGTGTCCGTCTGGATCATCGCGGTTCTCTCGAATGTCACCGTCTTCATCCGTCTCCTGCACGTTCGGAACGAGGAGCGGAAACGGGCCGCGTCCACGTCTCCCTGAGGGGCAGGACCGATGAACCGCCTGATGCTCAAATCGAAAATACACCGCGCCGTCGTTACCGGCGCGGATCTGTCTTATGAAGGCAGCATCGCCATCGACGAAGCGATCATGGATGCCGCGGATCTTCTTCCGAACGAACAGGTGCATGTTCTGAACCTGGCCAACGGTTCGCGCGCAGAGACCTACGTGATCCGCGGCGGCCGAAACACCGGCGAAGTGGTTCTCAACGGCGCGCTCGCGCGTCTGGCCCAGGCCGGTGATCCGGTCATCATTCTGTCGTACACCTGGGCGGATACGGAAACCGCCCGCCGTCTCCAGCCGGTCATCGTCCATGTGGACGAAAAAAACCGGATCCGCCCGATAAAACCCTGACCTGTCATCCAAAAGGAGGATGCCTTGATCGATAAAAACGCGAAAATCACCGAGCCCAAGGGGAAACTTGGAGTTCTCATTCCCGGACTGGGCGCCGTCTCCACCACCTTCATCGCCGGCGTACAGGCGATCCTCAACGGCCACACCCCGCCGTACGGTTCCCTGACGCAGATGGGCACCATCCGTCTCGGCAAGCGGACCGACAACCGCACGCCGATGATCAAGGATTTCATACCCCTGGCCCGGCTGGAGGACCTGGTGTTCGGCGCATGGGACCCCATCGAGGACGACGCGTACGAGTCGGCCCGCAAGGCCGGCGTTCTGGAAGAAAAAGACCTGCTGCCGCTGAAAAAAGGCCTGGAATCGATCAAGCCGATGAAGGCGGTGTTCGACCAGAAATACGTGAAGCGCCTCAACGGCACCTGGGTGAAAAAGGCCGCCAGCAAGATGGCGCTGGCCGAACAGGTGATGGAAGACATCGCGTCCTTCAAGAAGCGCGAAAACGCCGATCGGCTCCTGATGATCTGGTGCGCTTCGACGGAGATCTTCATCAAGCCGCAGGACGTGCATTCCACGATTGAGAAATTCGAAAAGGGCCTGGCTGCGAACGACGAAGCGATTCCCAACTCGATGGTCTATGCCTATGCGGCCCTGAAATCCGGAGTCCCCTTCTTCAACGGCGCCCCCAACCTGACCGTCGACATCCCGGCGCTGATGGACCTGGCCCGGAACAACAGCGTGCCGGTGGGCGGAAAGGATTTCAAGTCCGGCCAGACCCTCATGAAGACCATCCTGGCCCCCGGTTTCAAGGCGCGCATGCTCGGATTGAACGGCTGGTTCTCCACCAACATCCTCGGGAACCGGGACGGCGAGGTGCTCGATGATCCGGAGTCTTTCAAAACCAAGGAGGAATCGAAGCTCTCCGTCCTGGAATACATCCTTCAGCCGAAAGTCTATCCCGAGCTTTACAAGGATTTCTACCACAAGGTCCGCATCAACTACTACCCGCCCCGCGGGGACAACAAGGAATCGTGGGACAACATCGATATCTTCGGCTGGATGGGGTATCCCATGCAGATCAAGGTGAACTTTCTGTGCCGCGACTCCATTCTGGCCGCGCCCATCGTGCTGGACCTCGTCCTGTTCGGCGACCTGGCGCAGCGCGCCGGCATGCGCGGCGTCCAGGAGTGGCTGTCTTTCTACTTCAAGAGCCCTATGACCGCCCCCGGACTGTACCCGGAGCATGACATCTTCATTCAGCTCATGAAGCTGAAGAACACGCTCCGGCACCTGAAGGGCGAGGAACTGATCACGCATCTCGGTCTGGAGTATTACGATTGAGGCGACGCGGTTCCATTTTTAACATTCTCAAGACTTCGGTTCCAGCCGCGCTGGATCTGGCTTCCCAGCCCGTCATGTGGCTGGTGGAGGCTGTGTTCATCGGGCGGCTCAGCGCCGCGGCGCTGGGAGGCGTGGGATTCGCCCTGCAGATCATCATGCTGACCATCACGCTGATGCTGACATTCGTGATGGGCGCCATCATTCTCATCAACCGCCATCTCGGATCAAAAGACCGATGGGGGGCGAATCACATCCTCGGCCAGACGCTCATGTCCGGCCTGATCTTTTCATTCCTGATCGGCCTGCTCTGGTATTTCGGATCCCCGGCCCTGTTCCGGATCATCCGGGAGCAGGAGATGATGAATGCGGGCGAATCGTACATCTCGGGCATCGATTCCGGAATCCAGTACCTCAAAATCGTCTCTTTTTTCGCGCCGATCATCATCACGAATTTTCTGGCCGTCTCCATGATCCGCGGGACGGGCGACACGCGTCTGTCCATGGTCATCAACATCACCCTGAACCTGACCAACATTCTGCTGACGCCCATCCTCATCTACGGCCTCTTCGGCATGCCGCGCCTGGAAGTCCGGGGCGCCGCGATCGCGGTCGGCATTTCCCATTCGCTCGGATTGATGATCACGCTCCTGTCCCTCCGCAGGCCGACGTCGACGCTGTACCTATCCGTCCACGAGATGACACGGCCGAACTGGAAGAGCATCAAACAGCTCTTCAGGCTCGGATTTCCGACGACGGTCGAACAGCTGGTCTGGACCGCTGGCCAGGTCATCGTCACCGGCTACGTGGCGTGGATCGGCATCTCCGCCCTGGCCGTGCACCAGGTCTTTCTGCGGATCCAGGCCGTTCTATCGATGGTGTACATGGGATTCAGCCTCACGGCCATGACCCATATGGGCATGAACATCGGCGCCAACCAGCACTCGGCGGCGGAATCCATGGGCCGCATGACGCACCGGATATCGCTCCTGGCCGTCCTGTCCATCCTGGTTCTCATGATTGTATTCTCCGCGCCCCTGCTCCACCTGTTCATCCGGCGCGAGGACGCCCTCATCGCGGATTTCGGGTTCCGGACCGCGTTCATTGTTTTCTCGCTGGTTCAGGTGCCCAAGGCCATGAACACCGTCATCGGCGGAAGCCTGCGGGGCGCCGGCGACCTGAAATGGATCATGACCGTCAACGCCGTGGCCGTCGTGCTCCTGGAGATCGGGTTCAACTGGGTCGGCACCTTTTTACTCCACTGGGGTCTGGTCGGCATCTGGGCCGTGCAGGGCGTCGATGAAACCGTCAAAAGCACGATCAACTATTTCCGCTTCCGCTGCGGCAAGTGGAAGCTCATCCGTTTCTAGCGGAAACCCTTTAAAAGCGTCAAGGGGACGATATGCAGCGCCAAACGCAGATGAAATGGAGTCTCATACTGGTCCTGACGGTCCTGGGAGCGGCCCTGCTCTGGACCAACTCGGCCCGCTCCACGGACACGTACGCCTCGATACAGAACAGCCTCGTGCCTCTGGTCAACGTGTACAAGGAGGTGAGCCGTCGGTATGTCGACCCGGTGGACAGCCAGAAGTTCCTCCGCGCCGGCATCGACGGGATGCTCGGCACGCTCGACCCTTACACCAATTACATCGATCGGGAGGACAAGGATCAGCTGGAAATCCTCACCGAAGGCAAATACGAAGGCGTCGGCCTGGTGCTCAACTACCGGAACAACGTGGTGACCGTGGCCGAGCCTCCCTTTCAGGGCACTCCGGCCGCCCGGGCGGGCCTCCGTGAAGGCGACCGGATCCTCAAGGTGGGCGGCCTGCTGACGAAAGACCTCGGATTCGAGAAAACAGTCGGCCAGATACGGGGCCCCGCAGGCACCGAGGTGACACTCACCATCGAGCGGGACGGCGAGCCCAAGCCGCTGGAATTCACGCTCGTGCGGAAGAGCATCACCGTCGAGGACGTCCAGTACGCCGGGTTTCTGGAAAACGGCGTCGGATACATACTGCTCACCCGCTTCTCCAAAAACGCCGGACCCGAAGTGGACCGCGCCATCCAGCAGCTCAAGACCCGGGGGGAACTCAATGCCCTGGTGCTCGATCTCCGTTCCAATCCGGGCGGCATGCTCGAGGCCGCGGTTGAAGTCTCCGAACTCTTCCTGCCCCGGAACACGCCGATCGTCTCGACACGCGGCCGCACGCCCGACGCGGAACAGCAGCATCGGTCGCGGCGTGATCCGGTTTTCGGGCAGGGCCGCCTCGTCGTTCTCGTGAACGCCTTCAGCGCTTCCGCTTCCGAGATCGTGGCCGGAGCCGTGCAGGACCACGACCGGGGCATCATCGTCGGCGACACCACGTTCGGCAAGGGGCTCGTTCAGACCGTGGTTCCACTGTCCCCGGACGCGGCGCTGAAAATCACCACGGCCAAGTATTACACGCCCAGCGGCCGCTGCATTCAGCGGAAGCATTATTCGGACTGGGAGGATTCCACTGATCTCGATCCGGCCGCCGAATTCCGCACGGTCTCCGGCCGGCCGGTCAGCGGCGGCGGCGGCATCATTCCGGACCTGGTTGTGCCCCTTCCCGAGGCGAGCGACTATTACTGGGATCTCCGCCGCAAATCGCTCTTCTTTAATTTTGCGGTCACCTACGCCAATACGCACCCGGTCAAGGACTCGACCGTGGCCGTGACATCCGACATCCTCGAGGCCTTCCGCGGGTACCTGAACGAGAAAAAGTACGAATACCGTCACCCGATCGAAAAAGAGCTCACCGCCCTGAAGAACGAAAGCATCCGCAAGGGCTACGGCAATGAGATCCTCAAGAACATCGATGTTCTGGAGAAAAGCCTGAACCGCGCCGAAGAAGACATGTTCGCGAACAGCCTGGGCGACATCCGTAAAACGCTGCGGTCCGAACTGGTATCCAAGTATTTCAGCGTCCGCCGGCAGGTGGCGGCCGGGATCCAGGAGGACGCCGTGGTCCAGAAAGCGCTTTCCCTGCTCACGGACCCCGGATCGTACGATTCGCTCCTGAAAAAATGAACACAACCGGTTACGCATACAACCTAACAAAATCAATCTGAGGAGGTTATCGTATGTCCAAATACGTCTATTCCTTCGGCGGCGGAAAAGCCGACGGGAAAGCGGACATGAAGGAACTGCTGGGCGGCAAAGGCGCCAACCTGGCGGAAATGGCCAACCTTGGCATTCCGGTTCCTGCGGGGTTCACCATCACAACGGACGTCTGCACTTACTACTACAAGAACGGCAAGAAGTACCCGAAAGAGCTGACCGGCCAGGTCAAACTCGCCGTGGCGAAGATGGAGCGGGTCATGGCCGCCAAATTCGGAGACGTCAAGAATCCGCTTCTGGTGTCCGTCCGGTCCGGCGCGCGCAGTTCCATGCCCGGCATGATGGAGACGGTTCTGAACGTCGGTCTGACCACAAAAACCATTCCGGGCCTGATTCAGAAGACGGGAAACGACCGGTTCGTGTACGACGCCTACCGGCGTCTCATCATGATGTATTCTGACGTGGTGATGGAAAAAGCGGCCGGCATCGAGCCCCAGGAGGGAAAGGGCATCCGCCACCAGCTCGAGCGGGAAATGGCGGCCATGAAGGCGGAACGCGGCGTGACGCAGGACACCGACCTGACGGCCGAAGACCTGAAGCGTCTGGTGGAGATCTTCAAGGCCAAGGTGCAGGATGTTCTCGGAAAACCTTTTCCGGACGATCCGATTCAGCAGTTGTGGGGCGGTATCGGCGCCGTGTTCCAGAGCTGGAACGGCCGCCGCGCCGTGGCCTACCGGCGGATCGAAGGCATTCCGGACGAATGGGGCACCGCGGTGAACGTTCAGGCCATGGTGTTCGGCAACATGGGCGACACCTCGGCGACCGGCGTGGCCTTCACGCGCAACCCGGCCAACGGAGACAATAAATTCTACGGAGAATGGCTCGTCAACGCCCAGGGCGAGGACGTGGTCGCCGGCATCCGCACCCCGTCACCGCTGAACGAGGACACCAAGAACGAACAGAACCGGCACCTGTCCTCCCTCGAAACGGCCATGCCCAAAACGTACAAGGAATTGGACCGGATCCGGCTGAACCTGGAAAAGCACTACCGGGACATGCTCGACATCGAATTCACGATTCAGGAAGGCCGCCTGTGGATGCTGCAGTGCCGCGTCGGGAAGCGGACCGGCACGGCGGCCCTGAACATGGCCATGGACATGCTCCAGGAGAAGCGCATCACCGAATCGGAAGCCGTCCTCCGCCTGTCTCCGAATCAGCTGGATGAACTGCTGCATCCGATCGTGGATCCCTCCGCAGAAAAGACCAACACCCCCATCGCCAAAGGCCTCCCGGCCGGTCCCGGCGGCGCCTTCGGACAGATCGTTTTCACGGCCGCCGACGCCGTGGAATGGGGCAAGCAGGGCCGCAAGGTCATTCTGGTCCGCGAGGAGACGAATCCCGAGGACGTCGAGGGCATGCGCGCGGCGCAGGGCATTCTCACCGGACGGGGCGGCATGACCTCCCATGCGGCGCTGGTGGCGCGCGGTTGGGGCAAGTGCTGCATCGTGGGCTGCAGTTCGCTGGACATCAACGTTCACGCCAAGACCATGACCGTGGACGGCCGTACGTTCGTCGAGGGCGACACGCTCACCCTCAACGGCACGCGCGGTTACGTCTATGCCGGTGAACTGGCGATGATCAGCGCCGCCGAAAATCCGCGATTCGTCCAGTTCATGAAGCTGGTCGACAAATTCCGCACCATGAATGTACGCACGAACGCGGACACGCCCGACGACGCCAGGAAAGCGCTTGAATTCGGCGCCGAGGGTATCGGCCTTTTCAGGACTGAGCACATGTTCTACGGAAAAAACTCCGAGGCCCCGCTGTTCTGCCTGCGCAAGATGATCGTCTCGCATTCCGTGGAGGAACGCCGCCGCGCGCTGGACGAGCTCTTTCCCTATGTCAAGCGGGACATCAAGGCGACCCTCGAGGTGATGGACGGCCTTCCGGTCACCATTCGGCTGCTGGACCCCCCGCTTCACGAGTTCGTGCCGCATGAAGCCGAAAAACGCGCCGAACTGGCGGCCAGCCTCGGTATCTCCGCGGATGAGCTGAACAAGCGGGCGGACACGCTGCATGAGTCGAACCCCATGATGGGACACCGCGGCGTCCGCCTGGGCGTGACCTACCCGGAAATCACCGAGATGCAGGTGCGTGCGATACTCGAAGCCTCGGCTGAACTGATCCTCGAAGGCAAGCGTGTCTTCCCTGAAATCATGGTCCCGGTGGTCTGCTCCGTCAAGGAGCTGGACGATCAGAAAGTCATCGTGGAAAAGATCTACGGCGAAGTCTGCGCCAAAGTCGGCCTGAAGAGCTTCAAGTACATGTACGGAACGATGATCGAAATCCCGCGCGCCGCTTTGACCGCGGGTAAAATCGCCGAAACCGCGGAGTTTTTCTCGTACGGCACCAATGATCTGACCCAGATGGGCTTCGGTTTCTCTCGCGACGACATCGGCGGGTTCGTCCCGGACTATGTCGAAAAACGTATCCTGCCCGTCGATCCGTTCCAGGTGCTGGACCAGGAAGGCATCGGCGAACTCATTCAGATCGGCATCGAGCGGGGCCGGAAGACGCGGGCGGGCCTGAAAGTCGGCATCTGCGGCGAACACGGAGGAGAGCCTTCTTCGGTGGGATTCTGCCACAAGGTGGGGATGAATTACGTCTCCTGCTCCCCGTACCGGGTGCCGATCGCGCGTCTGGCCGCGGCCCAGGCGTCGATCAAGAGCCGTCCGGCAAAAGCCGTAAAAAAAGCCGCGAAGAAAACGGCGAAGAAAAAATCAAGCAGAAAAAATAAAAAGTAAAAAATGGTGACGGTCGATTACTGACCACCGGGGGCGCGTGCCAAACACGCGCCCCTTTTTATTTTTTTCCCCTTGACATTCAATCCGAAAATGGTAAATTGATTCCGCGACAAAGGAGGGAGTTCCCGGTGGATAATTTGTGGATTTCTCCGTAAACCCTTTCCGCGTGTCCGTCTCCCGGCGCGATATAAAAAGTTTCTGTGAATATTATCCGTCTTAAAAACAGGGTATCGTTCCTATTTTAAATGGATTGACGAACGGGTCCTGTTTTGATTTCTTCATGACTCCCCGAAGGAGTGCTTCATGTCCCTGCCTGTTGATAAGTTGGGTCTTTCTGTGGACAATCACAACGCCAAGTCCGTGTGGGAAAAAAGCATGGCCGAGATACAGAAAACGGTCAATCCCCAGAGCTACCGGACCTGGTTCCTCCCGATCGTACCGGTCAAGATCGAAGATCGGATGCTGACGGTTCAGGTGCCCAGCCAATTCTTCTATGAATGGCTGGAGGAGCATTACCCGAACATTCTCCGGAACGCACTCACGCAGATCATCGGAGAGGGCGCAAACGTGGCCTTCACGGTCCAACAGCGCGAAGAATCCAGGCCCGCCCCGCCTCCGGCCGGCGTCCGCCGTTCTCCCGGCAAATTCATGGGCGATGAAACCTATCTGAATTCCCGATACACATTTGACACGTTCGTTGAGGGAAAAGGCAACCAGTTCGCCAAGGCCGCCTGTCTCGCCGTCTCGGAGGCGCCCGGAAAAACGTCATTCAATCCTCTGGTGATTTACGGCGGCGTCGGACTGGGCAAGACGCATCTGATCCAGGGAATCGGCAATTTCGCGCGGGAAAAAAGCACCGCAAAAAAAATCCTGTACGTGTCCAGCGAAAAATTCACCATAGAATTCATCAATGCCATTCAGAACAACCGCACCTCCGAATTCAGCCAGATGTACCGGAACGTCGACATCCTTCTGGTCGACGATATCCAGTTCTTTCTGAGCAAGGAGCGCACCCAGGAAGAATTCTTCCACACCTTCAACGCCCTGCATCAGAAGGGCAAACAGATCGTCCTTTCCTCGGACCGTCCTCCCAAGGAACTGAAGGGCCTGGAGGAACGGCTGATTTCCCGGTTCCAGTGGGGCCTGGTGACGGAGATCCAGGCTCCGGACCTTGAAACGCGCATCGCCATCCTTCAGCAGAAGGCTGGCTTCGACGGCATCGACCTCCCCATGGAAATCATTGAATTCATCGCCTCCAATATCACCACCAACATACGGGAACTGGAAGGTTCGCTCATCAAACTGCTGGCCTATTCCTCGCTGAAGGGCATGGATATCAATCTCGATCTGGCCAAGCTCGTCCTGAAGGATCTTCTGGTCGGAAAAAGAAAAGACATTTCCATCGAGCAGATCCAGCGTGTGGTGTGTGAGTATTTCCAGATTCCGGACGATCTACTGAGAGGTAAAAGCCGGAAGCAGGAAATCGCCTTCGCCCGCCAGATCGCCATGTATTTTTCAAAGGAAATGACACGATACTCCCTTAAAAGCATCGGTCTGCATTTCGGAGGACGGGATCACACCACCGTCATCCATGCGGTTCAGACGATACAGGCGGCGATCCGCTCCGACAGCGGCACCACAAACCGACTCCCGGAAACGATGGACGCATTGCGCAAAAAAATCGAAATGGCGGTCTTGTAAACCGGTTGACAGTCGGTGGACGATCCGTGGACAGGGTGTGGATGAAATGGACGTTTTGAATTGGATCCGCAGACGCGTATTTTCTGTCCACATCCTGGTTCGATCTTTCCACCGTTCATCCACATGAAGTGTTCTTATTTAAAAAGCTTTAGGTTGCTGTTTTTATTTAAATTAATATCTGTTTCTGAAAATCGTTTGTTGTTTTCCACATCCCTATATAAACTATATTTTTCTTGAATCTTTTTTAAAAAATCTTTAATTTATTAGACTGGGTGGATATTTTTCAAGAAGGAGTTTTCCTATGAAGTTCACGATCTCGCAAGAAACCCTTTTTCAGTGTTTGCAGAAGGTTTCGGGCGTCGTTCCCGCCAAATCCGCAACACCGGTGCTTGAGAACGTGTTCTTCGAACTGGACGAGGAGGTCCTCCGGCTCACCGGAACCGATCTGGAGGTTTCGGTCACGACTCAGACCGCGCCCGAAAAAATCGAAAAAACCGGAGCCGTTGCTCTCCCGGCCCGCGTTCTCATCGAGATGATCCGTTCCATGCCCAACATCGCGATCCGTTTCGAAGTCGACAAAAACCATAAAGTGAAAATGACGACCGATCAGGGATATTACCAGATATCGGGCATCTCCAAGGACAATTTTCCCGAAATTCCCAAAAGCACTTCCGACACCTATTTTGAAATGGACAACGGCCGCCTCCACCGGATGTTCAGCAAGACTCTTTTTGCAGTATCCTCGGACGAACTGAGGCCGGCCCTGATGGGCGTCTACGTTCAGATCACGGCCAATGAATTCAGAATGGTGGCCACGGACGGCCACCGCCTTTCCAAAATCGTGGACCGGAACTTCAAATCCAAACAGAAGCCCGTGAACCTGATCATACCCCCGAAGGCGGCCCAGCTCGTAGTCAAAAACATCTCCGGAGAGGGAACGACCCGAATGATCGTTCAGGAAAAGATGCTCTGCTTCATTTTCGGCGGCACTACACTTTTCACCCGTCTTGTAGACGGGCAGTATCCCGATTACGAGCGCGTCATTCCTTCGGACAATAAAAAACAGATGACCGTTGACCGAAATTTTCTGAGTTCGGCCGTGAAGCGAGTGTCGCTTTTTTCAAACGCCTTCACCCATCAGGTGCGGTTCTCCGTCGCGAAAGACAGACTGACCGTGCAATCCGAAGACCTTGACGTCGGAGGCGAGGCCAAGGAGGAATTGACGGTTCAGTACGCCGAAGACGACATGGAGATAGGATACAATGCGATGTACGTCATGGACATACTGAAACAGATCGACACCGAAGCGGCCACATTTCACCTGAAAAGCCCCATGAACGCCGCCCTGGTCACTCCGGCCGAACAGATGCCGGGCGAAGAATTTGAAATGCTTCTGATGCCCATTAAATTGAGTTCATAGAAGCATGCTGCAGCTCGGAGAGATCCTCCGAAAGACCCTTCAAGATCTCGGCATTGAAAAGCCCGTCCATCAGTACGACGCCTTGTGGTTGTGGCCGAAGGCCGCGGGGGAAAGAATCGCCGCGGTCACGGAGGCGGTGCGGATGTCGAACGGCCGTCTGTTCGTGCGCGTGAAGAACGCCGCATGGAGAAATGAACTGGTTTTCCACAAGCGGGCCCTGATCCAGAACCTGAACGGGCTCGCGGGCCGTCCCGTGGTGAATGACATCGTCTGGATATAAGGAAAAAAGAATGACCGAAACACACGAAAAATATGATGCTAAAAAAATCGTCGTTCTGAAGGGGCTTGAAGGCGTCCGCAAGCGTCCTGCCATGTACATCGGCGACACATCGACACGCGGGCTTCATCACATCGTGTATGAAGTCGTCGACAACAGCGTGGACGAATGCCTGGCCGGGTACTGCACCAAGATCGATGTCACGATCAACAAGGACGGAAGCGTCACGGTTCTGGACAACGGCCGCGGCATTCCCGTGGACATCCACCCGGTTCAGAAACGCCCCGCCCTCGAAGTCGTCATGACCACCCTGCATGCGGGCGGCAAATTCGACAAGAACACCTACAAGGTGTCCGGAGGACTGCACGGCGTCGGCGTCTCGGTGACGAATGCCCTGTCCAAGTGGTGCCGGGTCCGCGTGTTCAGGGACGGATCCATCTACCAGCAGGAGTACAACACCGGCGTTCCGATGTACGACATGAAAATAGCCGGAAAGGTCAAGGACAAGGTCGGCACCGAAGTCACTTTCATTCCGGATCCGGAGATCTTCAAGAAAACCGCATTTGAATTCGACATTCTCAGCCAGCGACTCATGGAGCTCAGCTTCCTCAACAAGGGATTGAAGATCGTCCTTCGCGAGGAAAAAACGCAGAACGAGAAGATTTTCCACGCCAAGGGCGGTCTCCGTGAATTCGTCGCCTATCTGGATTCCAACCGGACCGCCATTCATCGAAAGCCCGTGGTGATTGAAAACAAGCGGGAGAGCGTGGACATCGACGTCGCTTTCCAGTACAACGACAGCTACCAGGAAAACCTGTTCAGTTTCGTCAACAACATTCCGACCACCGAGGGCGGCACTCACCTCATCGGATTCAAGGGCGCTCTGACGCGCACGCTGAACGCATACGCGCAGAAGAACAACCTCATCAAGACCGACGGGATGGTGCTTACCGGAGACGACGTGCGGGAGGGGCTGACTGCGGTGATCAGCGTCAAGGTGCCGGATCCCCAGTTTGAAGGCCAGACCAAGACCAAGCTGGGGAACAGCGAGGTCCGAGGCATCGTTGAATCCGTGGTCGGCGAGGCCCTGTCTGAGTTTCTCGAGCAGAATCCCTCGGAGGCGAAGAAAATCGTCCAGAAGGGAATCGCGGCCGCCCAGTCCCGGGAAGCGGCCCGAAAAGCCCGCGAACTCACCCGTCGTAAATCAGCGCTCGACAGCGACACGCTTCCCGGAAAGCTGGCGGACTGCTCGATCAAGGACCCCGAGCACTGCGAACTCTACCTGGTCGAAGGAGACTCGGCCGGCGGTTCCGCGAAGCAGGGCCGGGACCGTCAGTTTCAGGCGATTCTTCCACTCCGGGGCAAGATTCTCAATGTTGAGAAGGCGAGTCTTGAAAAAATACTGAACAACGAGGAAATCAAGACCATTGTCTGCGCACTGGGAACGGGCATCGGCGGCGACGATTTCGACGTAACCCGTCTCCGATACGGCAAGATCATCATCATGACGGACGCGGACGTGGACGGATCGCATATCCGAACGCTCCTGCTCACTTTTTTCTTCCGATACATGCGCGAGCTGATCGAGGGGGGACATGTCTACATCGCCCAGCCCCCGCTGTTCCGCGCCAAAAACGGCGAGAAGGAATATTACGCGTTCGACGAGGATGACCTCAAGGAGAAGATGGAGCGTCTGGGCAAGGAAGGCACCCACATCCAGCGGTACAAGGGCCTCGGTGAAATGAACGCGGACCAGCTGTGGAAGACCACCATGGATCCGGAAAATCGCACGGTTCTTCAGGTCACCGTGGATGACGCGGTCGAGGCGGACCAGATTTTCTCCATCCTCATGGGCGAAAAAGTGGAGCCCCGCAGGGAATTCATCGAGAAAAACGCGCATTACGTCCGCAATCTGGACGTCTAAGCCGTCCGGATCGGGATCCGTCACAAAAGGAAAACCATGCAGAAAAAACGCGACCGCATCGTCCCCGTGTACATCGAGGAGGAGATGCGCAATTCGTACATCGACTACTCCATGTCGGTCATCGTGGCGCGGGCGCTGCCCGATGTCCGGGACGGGCTGAAGCCCGTGCACCGGCGCATCCTCTACGGCATGACGGAACTGGGCCTGCATCCCAACCGGCCCTACCGGAAATCCGCCCGTATCGTCGGAGACGTGCTCGGCAAATACCATCCGCATGGAGACACGGCCGTGTATGACGCCATGGTACGGATGGTGCAGGACTTTTCGATGCGCTATCCCCTCGTGGACGGTCAGGGCAATTTCGGCTCCGTCGACGGCGACTCCGCGGCGGCCATGCGGTACACCGAAGCCCGTCTCACCGCCGTCGCCGAGGAGATCCTGGCGGACATCGACAAACAGACGGTCGATTTCGTCCCCAATTTCGACGAATCCCTGCAGGAGCCCTCGGTGATGCCCTGCGCCTACCCCAACCTGCTGGTGAACGGCGCGTCGGGCATCGCGGTGGGCATGGCGACCAACATTCCGCCGCACAATCTGTCGGAAGTGGTGGACGCGCTCGCGGCCCTCATTCGCAGGCCCGATACGACGATCGAGGCGTTGTCGCGCATCGTCAAGGGTCCGGATTTCCCGACCGGCGGCATCATTACGGGTACCGAGGGCATTCTCGAGGCGTACAAGACCGGCCGGGGCCGTCTTCTCGTGCGGGCGCGCGCAGCCGTGGAAAAGGGTAAGAACGGCCGGGAAGCGATCATCGTCAACGAGATCCCCTATCAGGTCAACAAGTCGAACCTGATCGCGTCCATCGCCGACCTGGTCAAGGACAAGAAGATCGAGGGCATCTCCGACATACGCGACGAATCCGACCGCGACGGCATGCGCATTGTGCTCGAACTGAAACGGGACGCGCAGGCGCAGGTCGTTCTGAACCAGCTTTACGTTCACACCCAGATGCAGACCACGTTCGGCGTGATTCTGCTGGCCTTGGTGGAGGGCCGTCCCCGCGTCCTGAATCTCAAGGAGATGCTCGAGAAATTCATCGCGCACCGCCACGAGATCGTGATCCGGCGCACGAAATTCGAGCTGGACAAGGCCGAAAAGAGGGCCCATATCCTCGAGGGCCTGAAAAAGGCGCTCGACCACATCGACGAGATCATTCAGCTCATCAAGAAATCGAAGACGCCGGACGACGCGCGCGAAGCCATGATGAAGCGGTTCCGTTTTTCGGAACTGCAGGCCAACGCGATTCTCGACATGCGGCTCCAGCGGCTCACCGGCCTCGAGCGCAGGAAGATCGAGGAGGAATACGCCGCAGTGCTCAAGGAAATCGAGCGGCTGAAGAGCATTCTCTCGAACAAGGCCAAGCAGATGGAGGTGATCCGGGAGGAACTGCTCGCGATCAAGGAGAAGTACGGAGACGAACGGCGCACGGAAATCGTCGGCAAGGTGGACGATTTTTCGATCGAGGACATCATCGCCGAAGAGGACATGGTGATCACCATCTCCCATTCGGGATACATCAAGCGGTTCCCCGTCTCCGGGTACAAGCGTCAGGGCCGGGGCGGGAAGGGGGTCATCGGCGCCGACACGGGCGACGAGGACTCCGTCGAGCACCTCTTCATCGCGTCCACGCACCATTACATCCTCTTTTTCACGGATCAGGGACGATGTCTCTGGATCAAGGTGCATGAGATCCCGCAGGTGGGCAAGGGATCGCGCGGCCGGGCCATCATCAACCTGCTCTCCGTGCAGTCCGGCGAGAAGATTTCGGCCGTGGTCCCGGTCAAGGATTTCGACGAAAAGAAAAACCTGTTCATGGCCACCCGGCGCGGTCAGGTCAAGAAGACCAGCCTGGCCGCGTTCAGTCGCCCCATGCGCAAGGGCATACAGGCCATCGGGCTCGGCAAGGATGACCGGCTCATCGAAGTCAAGCTCACCGAGGGGGGCCAGGACATCGTGCTCGGCACCCGAGACGGGCAGGCGATCCGGTTCCATGAATCCGAGGTGCGGGAGATGGGCCGAGCCGCGGCCGGCGTCCGCGGAATCACCCTCCAGGGCAAGGATGAGGTGATCGGCATGGTCGTGATCCGCCGCGAGGGGACTTTACTGGTAGTCACAGAGAATGGATTCGGCAAGCGTTCCGACATTTCGGACTACCGGGTGACGTCCAGGGGCGGCAAGGGCATCATCACATTAAAGGTCAGCGAAAAAGTCGGCCGGATGATCGCGCTCATGGACGTGCTGGACACGGACGACCTGCTCCTGATATCGGCCAAAGGCCAGATTTTACGCCAGCAGATGCAGGACATCGGCGTCACCGGCCGGAACACGCAGGGCGTGCGTCTCATCCGGCTCAAGGGCGGGGACCGCGTTGCGGATGTCGCGCGGGTCGTTCGAGAGGAGGAATAACCCGCTTGCCAGGAGGCTACAAGCCGGTCGAGCATACGGCGGATGTCGGGGTCAAGGCCTGGGGCCAGAACCAGAAGGAGCTTCTTGAAGAGGCGGCTCTGGGCATGGTTTCCCAGACCTATAATCCCGATACCGTGGAAGAGAAGGAAGTCCGGAAATTGGAACTGGAAGCGGAAACCATGGATGAACTGCTTCTTCAGTGGCTCCGGGAAATTCTTTATTTTATGGAAAATGAGGCATTATTATTCAAACGATTCCAAATTGAAAAGGATAATTTTTCATTAAAAAATGAAAAGACTCTTCAAATACAGGCTTCCCTGCATGGAGAGAAACGAGACCCCACAAGGCACGATATTTGCAAAGAAATCAAAGCGGTAACTCGACACGGGCTGTACGCGAAAAAAAACGGCCCATGGTGGGAAGCGAACGTCCTTTTTGACGTTTAGAAAGGTGCCGGTTATGTGGGAAAATGAAACCGTTGTCCTGGTCGTGAGCCTGAAAAAAAGAATCATGGGCGGATCAGACAAAGTCCGGTTCGGCCGCATTCAGGCGGACAATGCCATTCCTCCATTCATCAAAGTGATTTTCAGAAACCGGGTTGAGGAATACCTGATTTCTGAATCCCCCCTGAGCTTCAAATCCACGCCTCATTTCGACCTGAAACCCGAGGATATCGAGGGCCTGAGAGGTCAGATACTCGATGTTTTCCGTGAAACCGCCATATTCCGCCAGGAGGAAGTGGAAGAAATCCTCCGCCAGGCGCTGGTTTTGCGTCTCGATTACCTGGTCAAGCCGGTCCGGACCATGGGCACTCTCCTCTATGAGAAAAAGGACAGAATCGACATATTCGACCTCGAAAAGCGGCTCGACCCCTTCTCCAAAGTGCTTCCCTATTCGGAAAATGTCGTCAAGGAATGCCGCAGGCTGGGGTATACGGAACTTGAGAAAGACGAATATCCCGGCCTGGCTGCGGATGTCGTTCGGAAAATGGCGGGCCAGGATCCGGTGAAACTGGTCCTGCATGATTTTTCCGTTCTCACTGATTTTGTGTCCGAAACCAAAGGCGAGGAAATCGGCCGTGTCGGCGGAGACGTTTTGAGGGAATTCCTCGAAGACCGGTCCATGACATCTTTCCGCAAGGCCGTTGAAGTCGAAGTCAAGCTGGGCAAGGAAGACTTTGACGCGGCCGATCTTGAAATGACCATCAAACGCTATCTGGAACTGAAAGAGACTTTCGGCTCGTCTCCGGCCGCCGCGGCTTCCGCAGTGGAACGGGCTGAACGGCCCGAACCGGCCGACCCGGTACGGCCCGCAGACAGAAAACCGGCTCCTGCGCCGGCCCCGGCACCCGCGCCTGAACCGGTCGTGATCGAGGAGCCGGAAAAGCTCGAAGAATCCTGGGATCTCGATTCAGTGCTCGGCGAGGAAACGCCCCTGCTGGCGGTCGAGCCCGAGAAAGAGGTGTTCGAGCCCGTCGAAAAACCGAAATCCGTGAAGAAACCGATGCGGATCATCCGTCGGGAACAGGCGGAAGAGGAGGAAGAGCCGGAAACCGCGGATGCGGATTCGCTCGAGTCCATCGATGCGGAACTGATCTCGGAACGCCGCGGGAAAGACTCCAGACGGCCGTCTTTCCGGTCCCTGATCGACGAGAAAACCGAGAAAGTCTTCGTGAAAAAGCTCTTCAACGGGGACGGTGACGCGTATGGAAAGCTGATGCAGAAACTGGAGGACGCGGAAAGCTGGCGCGTGGCAAAGATTCTCATCGACAATGAACTGTTCAAGCGCGACGTGGATCCCTTCTCGCGCGAAGCCATCAAGCTGGTGGATCTGATCTACAGCCGTTATTATCCCGAAGAAAACGTGGGGGGAGCGAAGCGATGAGGCGCTTCAAGTGGGTGTTCTGGCTGGTTCTGCCCGCGATGGTGATGCTGGCGGACGGCCGCTTCTCGCGGAGCGAGGAGCGTAAGGGAATCGTGGCCTTCGCCGAGGGCGAGGTGAGAAAGCAGCCGCCCGCCTCTGAGATGTGGGAGAACGCGCCCGTCCAGTCCGCCGTGAATTCCGGGGAGAAGGTGCGCACCTATCAGATGTCGCGTGCCGAACTCGAGCTCATCCAGCTGGACATCATCCGGCTCGCGCCCAAGACCACGGTTCTGCTCGACCGCCTCTACGAGGAGACCCGGGAGAAGAAGCTGGCCACATCCATCAAGGTGGAAAAAGGCGAGATCTGGGCGTCGGTGCACGAGGTGAACGCGGAAACGGAATTCGACATCTCCGCGCCCGTGGCGGCCGCGGCCATCACCGGTACCGTGCTCCGCATGACCGTACGGGACGACTCGACCACCCAGCTCAAGGTGTACAAGGGCGAGGTCAAGATCACCAATGCAACGGATAAGCCCGATCCGGCGCCGAAGCCCTCCGGAAAGCCCGTGCAAATCGAAGGCCCGAAGCCCATTCAGGGGCCGCATGAAGTCTCCCTGGATGAATGGGTGTACATTGTCAAAGGCATGCAGCAGATCACGATCGACCCGAAGGGCATCGTGCTCTCCATGGGGCAGTTTTCGAGAAAGGACATGGACGAACAGACCGACTGGGTGAAGTGGAACAAACAGCGCGAGGACATCCGCCGGCGCAGGCTTCAGAATATGATGCAGAAACGAAGATAAATATCCGTTCACAACGGTACCGAACCCCGCGGGCGCCAAACCCCGCGGGATTTTTTATGCCCCGGCTCCGGATGAAACCGGAGGAAAAATGTTTTGATTTTACATAAAAAAGTATAAATTTTATCAGGGTTTATCCAGAATGACCGGACCCGGAAATCGCGTTAAATGCGCTGTTGACTCTTTTCAATCAGGGCTTGGGACAGCGGACCGGAGAGCGCGATCCGGATGTCCGCCCGCATGAACAGAACCTCCGTCCGGATCGGGAGAGCATGAAAATCTCCCTCAAGATCATTCTGATTTTTGCATTATGCGTCTCCCCGGCGCAGACCTGCATCTGCGGGGGAAACGCTTCCGGATTATCGCGTCCCCGGGAACCTTCCGAAAATTTTCGCTTCCGCAGCCTTTCCAAAAACCTCTCCTACAACACAGCCGAATGCATTTTCCAGGATCATCAGGGATTCCTGTGGATCGGGACGCCGAGAGGCCTGAACCGTTACGACGGCATCAACATCCGCATTTACGTCCATGATCCGGACGACAGCACGAGCCTGTCGAACGACCATATCCGCAAGATCGCGGAGGACACAAAAGGCGACCTGTGGATAGCGACCGAGAACGGACTGAACCGCTATGACCGGTCGTTGGACCGCTTCGTCCAGTATCACGCATCCGAACAAGCCAACAGCCTGGCGGGAAGCACGGTCAGCGACGTCCGGGCCGACCGGCAGGGAAGGATCTGGGTCGCGGCGGACGACCTGTGCCTGTACAGGCCGGATACGAATGATTTCCAGCGTTTTCTACCGGACGTTCCGGCGGCGCCGGGCGATCCTGCGAATTACCATAATTTCATTTATGAGGACCATGAAGGACGCATCTGGTACGGACGGTGGCGGGAATTGTACCGTCTCGATTCGCCGGCCGGCCGGCTGGAGCAGGTTTTCAACGGAAACGCGGATCCGATCGGAAATGAGTTCTGGAACTTTCAGGAGATGATTCAGGACGACTCCGGAACCTTTTGGGTGGCCACCAATCAGGCCGGTCTTCAGGTTTTCAGAAACGGGTCCGGCCCGATCCGGATGAGGCGTTTCACGGATTCCATCGGCGAGAATGACTTTCTGAGCCGGTACCGGATTCTGGCGCTTTGCGAGGACAGGCAGGGACGGCTGTGGGTGAGCATGGAGGACAACGGGCTCGCGGTCTACGACCGGGAAAGACGTCTCCATCACAGGTTCAAAAGCAGGCGCGACGAGGAATTCTCGATCAGCGGCAATTCCGTGTGGTCCATATTCGAAGACCGCCAGGACAGACTGTGGTTCGGAACGTGGATGGCCGGCGTCAACTGCATCGACCCGAACGAGCTCAAGTTCAGCCGCATCCACGGTTTTCCGGGAAGCGGGTTCAGCGGCGGCATTGTGACAGCGTTTCTGGAGGACGCCTTCGGCGATTTCTGGATCGCGACGGACGGCGGAGGGCTGAACCATTACAACCGGCGGAAACAGGCGTTCCGTTCATACCGGCACGACCCCCGGAATCCGCGAAGCCTCGGCAGCAATGCCGTGCTGTCTTTGGCGACTGATGATGCGGGCCGACTCTGGGCCGGCACCTGGAACGGCGGAATCAGCATTCTGGACACGGGCGGGAATGGATTCACGCGGTTGAATTCCGGGAACAGCGGCCTGCAGAGCAACCACGTGTTTGCGCTCGCCAATGCCGGCAGGGGCCGGATGGCGGTGGGCACATACGGAGGCGGGCTCACGCTGGTCGATTCGCGGACCGGCGCGATGACGACGTATCAGACGGACCCCGCTGACCCGGCCAGCCTGCAGAGCAACATCGTATTCTCCCTGTACCGGGACCGCAGAGGCACATTGTGGGTGGGCACTTTGTCCGACGGTCTGGCCCGGTTTCAGGAGGACAGGCCGGGGAAGGGGCGCTTCATCCGATACACGCAGAATCCCGCGGACACAGCGGGCCTGAGCGACAACCGGATCCATTCGATGTTCGAAGACGGTCAGGGCCGGTTCTGGGTCGGGACTTCGAACGGACTTGGACTGCTGGACCGGGAAACCGGACGGTTCCGGACCTATCGCGCGAAGGACGGGCTCCCCAACGACTTCATCCTGGCCGTGCAGGGCGACGGAAAGAGCAACCTGTGGATCAGTTCCCTGGCAGGAGTCACGCGCTTCCATCCGGACGCTGCGCTGTTCCGGACATTCGAGAGCCTCGCGGAAGCGCCCGGGGGCCAGTTCAACCTGAAGGCCGCATTTCGGACCCGAAACGGCGAACTGCTGTTCGGCGGCGCGGACGGCTTCGTCCTGTTCCATCCGGACAGCATACGTCCGAACCCGCATCCCCCGCAGATCGCGTTCACGGATTTCAGGATATTCAACAGGTCCGTGCCGGTCGGCAAGCACGGACCCCTTCGCGTGCAGATCAACGAGACCCAGGACCTGACGCTTTCGCACCGGGCGTCCGTTTTTTCGTTCGAGTTCACGGCCCTGAATTTCACGCATCCGGAGCGGAACCGGTACGCCTTCCGCATGGAGGGATTCGAGAAGGACTGGAACGAGGTCGGCACCCAGAACCACGCGACCTACACCAACCTGAATCCCGGCCGCTACGTGTTCCGGGTGAAAGCCGCGAACAACGACGGTGTGTGGAACGAGCAGGGCCTCTCCCTCCGTATCCGGATCAGGCCCCCGTTCTGGAAAACCTGGATCGCGTTTTTTCTGTACGGTCTGTTCGCGGGCGGCGCGGTCATGGTGTTTATCCGCGCCCGCCTGAAACGGCAGAGAATGAAGCACGAACTGGAGATGGAGCACCTTCAGTTCGAAAAACTGGTGGAAGCGGACCGGATGAAATCCCGATTTTTCAGCAGTGTGTCGCATGAACTGCGCACGCCGATCATGCTCATCCTCGGGCCTCTCGACCATCTTATCCGTACGGGCCGCGTGGACGCGGCATTCCGGGGGACGCTGGAAATGGCGGCACGCAACGCCAGGCGGCTCTCGCGCCTGCTGAACCAGTTTATTGAATTCTACAAAACGGAACCGTCCGAAATCCGGCTGAAAACCGAACAGCGCGACATGGTCCGGTTCCTGCAGGACATGTATCATTCCTTCCGGGAATATGCGAGCCTGCACCGAATCGACTTTCAGTTTCACAGCACGATTTCATACGGATTGACCTGGTTCGATCCGGACGCGCTGGACAAGATCGTCTACAATCTTCTGTCCAATGCGTTCAAGTTCACGCCGGACGGAGGCAGCGTCACGCTGAACCTGGAGTATCTCGCGGAGGATGAGGAGATAGAGAAAACCTTCCGAATCCGCGTGGCGGACACGGGCGTCGGCATTCCTGCGGCCCGCCTGGAGCGGCTGTTCGACCGCTCCGGTCCCGCGGAATCCGCGTCTCCGTCGGGTGAGCAGGGCCTGGGCATCGGCCTTCACCTCGCGCATGAGCTGGTCGAACTGCACCAGGGCCGGATGACTGTTGACAGCGAGGAGGGAAAGGGCACGGTTTTCACCGTGCTGATACCGGTGGACGTGATGGTGTTCGAGCGACCGGCGGAACCGGCAACCGAATCCGCAGGGGACGGCGCAGGAACCGGTCCGGGGGAGGAGATTGCGTCATCCGTTCCATCGGAAACCGGTTCGGGAACACCCGACTCGGAGGACGAGTCGTCGAGATCCACGCCGCTGATACTGGTCGTGGACGACGACCCGGACATGCACAGACACATCCAGGATCTTTTCGGCGCTTCCGTGCGCATGCTGTCCGCAATGGACGGAAAAACAGGACTCGAGAAGGCCATTTCCACGGTGCCGGATCTCGTGATCAGTGATCTCGAGATGCCCGGACTGAATGGATACGACCTGTGCCGCAGAATCAAAACCGAGGAGAAAACAAGCCATATCCCCGTGCTTCTTCTGACCGTGCACAGCGAGCACGAGCACAAGATCAAGGGCATTCTGATCGGCGCGGACGATTACCTGCCCAAGCCTTTTGACGCCAAGGAACTCGCGGCAAGGGTTTTCAATCTGCTGGAATCGAGAAAAAAGCTGAGAGCGCATTTCCGCAAACAGATTCTGACGGAACCCGGTGAAACACCGGTGATGAGCCTGGACGAGCGGTTTCTCGAGCGCACACGCCAGATTGTGGAAAATCGGCTGTCGGACTGGAAGCTGGATGCGGACGCGCTCAGCCGGGAGGCTGGAATCAGCAGGACCCAGCTGTACAGAAAAATCAGGAGCCTCACGGGACAGACGGTGCACGAATTCATACGGTCCATCCGCCTCAAGGCTGCAGCCCAGCTTCTGGACAACAGGAAAATGAAAATATCTGAAATCGCCTACCATGTGGGATTCAATGATCTGAACTATTTTTCCAGGTGTTTCCGCAAGCAATTCGGCCGGTCTCCCTCCGAGTATCTCGCTTCAAAGCTCAACATCGACCTCTCAAAAACAGGCAAAACAAGAAGTTAGCCTCATTTCCGCCCATCCGTCGGTCCTCGGCACGCCGTTTTGGGAATAGAATGCTAATAATCCGCACCCGGTTATGAGCATTTTTCAATTTGTCGTCCTATCTTGTCGTCATTCCGCAATCCCATTCCTTGATCAGGGAGAAAGGGTTATGAGAAGGATATCAAAAAGTGTTTCAGCCTGGCTTGCGCTGTCTCTTTCGGTTTGGATAGGGGCGGCCGGCCTCCTGGCCGGCACGACCGGCAAGATTTCAGGCGTGGTCTTGGACGCGGTCACGAAACTGCCGCTGGTCGGCGCGAACATCATCGTGACCGGCGCGGGCATCGGCGCTGCCGCGGACCTGGACGGCTCCTATGCGATCCTGAACGTTCCACCCGGCACGTACACTGTCCGTTTCGCCATGATGGGGTACAGGCAGACCGTGATCGAAAACGCCCGGGTGTCGATCGACATGACCACGGTTCTGGATGGTCTCCTCCGTCCCACGGTGCTGACCAGCGACGAGGTCGTGATCATTCAGGCCGAGCGGCCCCTGGTGAAAAAAGACATGACCAGTTCGCTCGTCTCCGTGTCGTCCGAAGAGATCGGCAACCTGCCCGTGTCCGAGGTGAGTGAGGTGCTTGCCCTGCAGGCCGGTGTCGTGCGGTCGGACGGGCTGCATATCCGCGGAGGACGGTCGAATGAAATCGCCTACTGGGTCGACGGCGTGTCCGCCACCAATGTTTTTTCCGGCACCATGGGCGTCACGGTCGAAAATGCGGCGATCAAGGAACTGCAGGTGATCAGCGGCACCTTCAACGCCGAGTACGGACAGGCCATGTCCGGAATCGTCAACATCATCACCAAGGAGGGGAACGATCAATACACGGGCCAGGTGCGCGCCTATGTCGGCGATTATGTGAGCCCGGGAGGAAAGTTCGGCGTTCTGAAATCAGTCCGGACCGGAACGAACGCGGCCACCGGGAAACCGGAGGCGGTCGGCGTCGAAGAGAACCCGCTTTCGAAATTCAACCCGGTTGCGGACGCGGAGATGAATCTCAGCGGGCCGGTGCCTGGATTCGGTCCGAAACTCACGTTTTTCGCCAACGCGCGGATTTTCTCGAACGAGGGATATCTCTACGGCAGGGACTGGTTCAGGCCCACGGGCGCGGCCGGAGACAGCGGCCTGGTTCCGATGAGCCCCTATGAGCGGCAGAATGTCCAGGTCAAGCTGAAATACCAGGCCGGCGCCCATCTGAAGTTCACGCACAACATCTTCTGGAGCCATGACGGGCAGGACCGGGTGTACAACCACACCTATAAATACAATCCATACGGAACGGCCCGTCATTTCAACGACGGGCTGACGCAGATTTTCACCATGAACCACGTGCTTTCCGAAAAAACGTTTTACGAGCTGAAACTGAGCCGTTTCGACAACACGTACAAACAGTACGTATACGAGAATCCGGAGGCGAAGCCCGATTACCTGGTGCGTATGACCGATGCGGGCGGCAATGCCGTCACCTTCGATCCGGCCACGGCCGCGGGCCGGGCCAGGCTCGATTCTTTGATCGCCGAGCGGACGCCCTACTCCTACATCGTCGATCCGGACGGGCCGGACGGGTACATCCATCATGATCTGGACCAGCCGCCGACGCCGTACAGCTTTCTGAACGACGGGATGGACCGGGATCATTTCAAACAGAGCACAGGATACTGGCTCGGCAAGCTGGACCTGACCAGCCAGGTCAACCGCATCCACCAGATCAAGGCGGGCGTGGAGATGCGCCTCTACCGGCTTTTCTTCGAACAGTTCACCCTGCGTCCGAAACTGAAAACCGAGGCGGACGAGGAAATCGTGCCGTACGAACCGGAGATCAAGCCGCTGTCGAGCATGTACCATTGGAAATATGACCGCAAGCCGAAGGAATTCTCCGCGTATGCCCAGGACAAGATCGAGCTGAACGACCTGATCGTCAACCTCGGATTGCGGTTCGATTACTTCAATTCGATGGGCGTCGTCCCGGCGGATCCATCGGATCCCAACATCTTTTACCCGTTCAAGGACGGGAATATCTACCGGAATCCGGACGCGCCGGATTCCCTGCGGACGGAATACACGCCGGACGAACGGCGCGCCTTCATGCACAAAAAGGCGGGTTCCAGGACCCAGATCAGCCCGAGACTGGGCATCGCGTATCCGGTCACGGACCGGGGCGTCATCCATTTCTCCTACGGTCATTTCTTCCAGATTCCCACGTTCAATTATCTGTACGACAGGCCGGACTTCAAGATCGATCCCTCGACCACCCGCGTCATCATGGGCAACGCGGACCTGAAACCCCAGCGGACCGTACAGTACGAAATCGGCCTGCAGCAGCAGGTCACGGACAACATCGGCATGGACGTGACGGTTTTCTACCGGGACGTTCGCGACTGGGTCAGCACCAGCGCGATGATCGTTACGCCCATGCCCGGCGTGGAATACGCCCGGTGGGAGAACAAGGATTACTCAAATGTCCGCGGGGTGACGGTGGGTGTGTCGAAGCGGTTCTCGAACTGTTTTTCGGCCGAGCTGGACTATTATTATCAGGTGGCCGAGGGCACCTATTCCAACCCGAACGACGCGTTTCTCGCCTTGATCGGGAACCAGGAGCCGCGGCTGAAGCTGGTGCCGATGAGCTGGGACCAGACACACACGATCAACGGCAGCTTCAGCTGGGTGCGGAACGGCTGGACGGTGTCGATGATCGCGAGTTATTACACGGGCCGGCCCTATACGCCGACCGTGGCCAGGGCCTCCACGGTCGGATCGGCCGCGATGCTCGAATTCGATGACAACAGCAGGCGCATGCCCTCCCGCAGGAACGTGGACCTGCTGGTCCGGAAAGCCTTCCCGATCCGGAGTCTGCAGGTGTCGCTGTTCGTCAACGCGTACAACCTGCTTGACATCGAGAACCAGAATTCCGTCTGGTCCGATACAGGCACGGCGGATTACACGACCACCATCGAACCGTCGGCCATCCCGTTCGACGCGAACCGGGTCGGAACGATCGGAGACTACAGCCGGAATTCCGGATATTACGCGGAACCCCGGCGTATTGAAATCGGCATGGCGGTCGGATTCTGATCCGTCGCGGCCATGGACTCGGACAAGGAGAAGAAAATGAAAAAAACGGCGGGTATATTTCTCCTCGCGGTCTGGACCGTGACGGCAGGCCTGTACGGCCAGATGCAGGGCCTTCATGGGGTGTTCCGCGAGCGGAAGGACGGTGTGCACTCGGGGAACCAGTTCAGGACCACGTTCTACAACGACGGCATGTTCGGCATCACGAACTTCAACGATCCGACCCTGATCGGGGGCGAGTGGCCCATCAATTCCGGGTATTCGTATCTGATCGACGCGAGCGTGCTGGTGGGTTCCGAGGCGCTCTGCAACGACGGCATTGTCCGGCACATCATCACCGAACCGGTCGCCATCGGCGACGGCACGAACTCCAGCGGCAAGATCGGTCCCGACGGCGATCCCTACACTTTTCTGCCCCTGCCCGGATTTTCAAACCCGGACACGAACAAAATCGCCATGAGCAAATGGCCCTGGTCCTGGCCGCCGTTCTGGCCGGACAAGAACGACGACGCCGTCGATCCGGGATGGCGGGGAAAATGGAACGGGTACTTCGGAAAGGGCGTGCTGAACGCGGACGAGGAAAGTTATTTCGTGGTGGACGATTATGAGAACCGGGAATATCCGTTCTATCCGGACAGCACGGACCAGTCGCGCCGCGGGCTGGGGGTCCGCGTCTATATCCGCGGTTTCCAGTGGTCGCAGGCCCTTGTGGAAGACGCGCTGTTCTGTCTGTACGACGTCGAGAACATCGGCACCACGAACCATAACAAGACGGTTTTCGGGCTCAAGATCGGCAACATCATGGGCCATGTCATGAACACGGCCTTCGGAAACGAATCACAGGACGACAACGGCGGATACGACATCACCGCCGACCTGGCCTATTCCTGGGACAACGATGATATCGGCACCGGCGGATGGGGGCCGGTCGGGTACCTGGGCGGCGCTTTTCTGGAAAGTCCGGGCAACGCGTTCGACGGCATCGACAATGACGGCGACGGCGCGGACGGGCCCGGCCCCGCGCTGACCGAGGCGGATTTCGCGGCGCGCACGCTGAATGCCGGGGACGATATCGTGCTCATCGACTATTCGAATTACGAACGGTCCGTGGCGCGCATGGCGGCGGACACACTGCGCATACGGTGGCAGGACAGGACCGTTCTGTACTGGCCCGGAAAAGAAATCGCCGAGGAACCGTTCAACGGCTTCGACGACAACCTGAACGGACTCATCGACGAGAACACCGGCGTGACCATCGGCTCGCCGCCCAATGAAATCACCACCTATCTCAATGTGGGGGCCAAAACCATCGATTATATCACCGGCGCGGGAAAGGACAACATTCTCCTGGACGAGAGGCGGGACGACGGCACTGACAATGACGGCGACTGGGACCTGCGTGTGGATGATGTGGGGCTGGACGGCGTGGCCCGTACGGACGACGCGGGAGAGGGCGACGGCCGGCCCACGTCCGGGGCGAACACCAACCTGCCCGGAGAGCCGCATATCGACAAGACCGACATCGACGAATCGGACATGCTGGGCCTGACCAGCTTCTATCTCTACCTGTACACGGCCCTGCCCCTGCACAAGGACGAGGATGTCTGGACCGCGCTCACCCCCGGCCGTCTCGACGACCTCATGGAAGCGGGCGACACGGAGTTGATGTTCGGCTCCGGCTACTTTCCCATGGCACCGCAGCAGGTTGAACGGTTCTCGATGGGCCTGATCTGCGGCGAGGACCGGGACGACCTGTTTGAAAACAAGAGATGGGTCGCCAAGGCCTATTCGGAGAACTATAATTTTTCCCAGGCGCCGGTCATTCCCGCACTGCGGGCCGTCGCCGGGGACCGCCGGGTCACGCTGATGTGGGACGACCGGGCCGAGTTTTCGGAGGATCCCATCGCGGGACGCGATTTCGAGGGTTACCGCATCTACCGTTCCACGGACCCGGGCTGGAACGACATGAAGGCAATCACGGACGGGCAGGGCGTCAAGACCTACACCAAGCCCCTGGCGCAGTTCGATCTGGACAACGGCGTCAAGGGCTACGCGGCCGTGCCGGTCAAGGGCGTTCATTACTGGCTCGGCGACGACACCGGAATCGTCCATGCCTGGACCGACACGACGGTGGTGAACGGACAGCAGTATTATTACGCGGTCACGTCGTATGACCGGGGCCTTGCGGAACAGGGAATTCCGCCGACGGAATGCGCCCGGTATATCGCCATCGGCGCCACCGGAGTGCTCGACAAGGGGACGAATGTCGCGGTGGTGCGGCCCGAAGCTCCGGCCGCGGGTTTTATTCCATCAGGCGCGGGATCCGCGGGATGGCTGGCCGGAAGCACGACCGGCGGAAGGATCGGCATCCGCATCGTTGATCCGCAGGCCGTGCGGCCGCACACGTACCGGGTCACGTTCACGGACCGAAGGGTCACGGTCGGGAACCAGAAAAATCTGCCCGCCACAAAGGACTTTACCTGGGTCAACGTGACGACCGGAGAGACTTTGGCGGAGGCGGACACGTGCTTCCACGACGGGGATGAACAGCCGATCACGGACGGATTCATCCTGTCCTTCCACAGCTCGGCGGACGTGCTCGGCCTCAATGCATACGCCACCGCCTGGAGCCGCCCGGGCGTGTATCCGCCCGCCGTGGCGCCATTCAGCTTCCAGGCCATGCCGGTGACTCTCATGGCAGCTGATTTCAAGATCATTTTCGGGGAGGTCGGCATCGACACCTCGACCACCTTCTTCCGCGGCACCGCCGAAGTGCCGGCCAAGCCCGTGAATTTCACGGTGCGGAACACGCTGACCGGCGAAAAGGTCCGCTTCGCCTTCCGCGAGCGGGACCTTCTGGCCGGGCAGGACGGACAATTCACCGCCCGCACCTCGCGGTCGTCGAGTGACGAGATTATTCTGCTGCACCCGGATTCCCTGCACGCCTCCTGGCAGATCACGCTCGCGAATTCAGACACGGACACGCTCCAGGCGTCGGCCGGGGATACCCTGTCGCTGGTGTTTCACCGGCCGTTTCTGTCGAACGACGTGTTCGAATTCACGATGACGCCGGAGTCCGTCGATCCGGCTCTGGCAAAAAAGGGAATGGACGATATCCGGGTAGTGCCGAATCCCTACATCGCCGCCAATACATGGGAGGCGGCAAACCCCTTTGCCAGCGGCAGGGGGCCGCGCGAACTGCATTTCACGCATCTGCCGCAGAAGTGCCGCATCCGCATTTTCGACATCAGCGGGCAGATGGTGGCCGACATCGACCACGCATCCGATCTGCGCGACGGCACCGAAATATGGGACATGCGGACCCGGGACAACCTGGACATCGCCTACGGCGTCTACCTCTATCACGTTCAGGCGCCCGGCATCGGCGAAAAGGTCGGCAAATTCGCGGTCATCAAATAAGAGAGGGAAAGAGGAGTCACCCATGAGAAAAAGTTGGGTTTTTTTCACAGCGGCGGCGATCCTGGCCCTCCATCAGGCCCTTGAGGGTCAGGGCGTCTCGAAGTCCGGGACAATCGCGGCCAAATTTCTCTCGATCGACGCAGGCGCCAGGGCCGTGGCCATGGGCGGCGCGTTCGCCTCGGTCGCGGATGACGCCACAGCCATGTTCTGGAATCCGGCCGGCATTGCGGGCATACGCGGTACCGAGTTTCTCGTCACGTACGGCCGCTGGCTTGCGGACATCCGCACCAATTATACCGGTCTGGTGCTCCCGGCCGGGAACCTCGGCACGCTGGGCGTCAACGCCACGTTCGTGACCATGGACGACATGGAGCGCACCACGGTCGAGGCGCCGGACGGAACCGGCGAGTATTTCGACGCCGGCAGTCTGGCCTTCGGCATCAGCGTCGGACGGGCGCTGACCGACCGGTTCAGCATCGGGTTCAACGGCAAATACATACGCGAGTCCATCTACCACAGCCGGGCCCAGGGCCTGGCCCTCGACATCGGCACGTTGTTCCGGACCCAGTTTCACGACATGCGCATCGGCATGTCCATTTCCAATTTCGGCACGAAAATGCGCATGACCGGCGATGACATGCTCGTGCAGCATGACATCGATCCGGTTCAATCGGGCAACAACGGGAACATCAAGGCCGATCTGCGGACGGACGCGTTCGACCTGCCCCTGATGTTCCGCGTCGGTGTGTCCGCGGATCTGCTCAAAAGCGCCGGCGGAGACAGGCTGATCGTGGCCCTGGACGCTCTGCACCCGAACGACAGCACCGAATGCGTCAATGCGGGCTGTGAATACGTGTTCCGGAACCGGGTCCGGCTCCGTGTGGGATACAAGTCCCTGTTCTCGCGCGACAGCCAGCAGGGGCTGACCCTGGGCGGCGGCCTTACGCAGCGCATCGGCGGTACCGGGAATATCAGCATCGATTACGCGTATCAGGATTTCGGCATTCTGAACAACACCCAGCGGTTTTCCCTGGCCATCCGGCTGTAGTTTCAGCCGGATCGGAAAGCAGGAGGCCGGAACGGTCGTCCGGGACGATGCCGTCCGCCTCTGATTGACGGCAGCAAGGCCGCTCAGGCGGTGTTCCGGCTTGAAAAGGAACAGGAGCGCACATGGATTCACGTTTCATATGGGTTGTGCTGTTTATTCTCTGCGCGGCCGCGGGCCTGTCGTCCGCGGCGCCCGCGACCATTGACTCGCCCGACGGATCGGTGCGGGTCGCGTTCGATTTGGAGGAAGGCCGTCCGAAATACAGGATCGAACGGTTCGGACGGGAACTGATTCAACGTTCGGCCATGGGCTTTGTCCTGAAGGGCGGAAGGCCGCTTCAGGGTCCCTTCGAAATCGGATCCGTCCACACTCGGACATTCGACGAGACCTGGGTTCAGCCGTGGGGCGAAAAGCGGGAGATCCGGAACCGGTACAATGAACTGGCCGTGTCTCTGGTGGAAAAGGGGAAGAACGGCCGCAGGATGGACGTGGTGTTCCGCGTTTACGAGGACGGGGTCGGTTTCCGGTACGAGATTCCGGCGCAGAATGGGCTGGAACGGTTCGAGATCACGGATGAGACCACGGAATTCGCGCTCGCCGGAGACCCCGCGGCCTGGTGGATACCGGCCTACAACCGGGATCAGGTGGAATATGAACAGCTTTACCGCCGCACGCCGGTCAGCGCCATGGACACCGCGCATACGCCCCTGACCCTGGAGACCGCCAACGGTCTGTATCTCAGCATCCACGAGGCGGCCTTGACCGATTATGCAGCAATGCAGCTCGCTCCGGCGGGCCGGAACACGCTCAAGGCGGACCTCACGCCCTGGTCGGACGGCATCCGCGTGAAGGCGCGGACGCCGATGAAAACACCCTGGCGCACGATTCAGATCGCGGACGACCCCGGCGGCCTGATCACGTCCTACCTGATTCTCAATCTGAACGAGCCCAACGCGCTCGGAGATGTTTCCTGGATCAAGCCGGGCAAGTACGCGGGAATCTGGTGGGCCATGCACCTGGACCTGGCCACCTGGAGCACGGGGCCCAGACACGGGGCCACGACTGAAAACGCAAAAAAATACATCGATTTCGCATCCCGGAACGGTCTGGCAGGCGTGCTGGTTGAGGGCTGGAACAGGGGATGGGACGGAGACTGGACCGTGCACGGAGACCGGTTCGATTTCACCCGGAGCGCACGTGATTACGACATACGCGAAGTGGCGGCTTATGCGTCCGAAAAGGGGGTGGGACTCATCGGGCACAATGAAACAGGCGGGGCAGTGCCCAATTACGAGCGTCAGCTGAAAGAGGCTTTCGCGCTGTATGAAAAGCTCGGCATTCATACCGTGAAAACAGGTTACGTGGCCAACGGACCCAGGCTCCAGCGCATCGACGGGAAAGGGGAAAAAGCCGGAGAATGGCATCACGGCCAGTACATGGTGAGGCACCACCAGAAAGTGGTCGAGGAGGCCGCCCGCCGTCGAATCATGATCGACGTGCACGAACCGGTCAAGGACACCGGCTTGAGGCGTACCTGGCCGAACCTGATGACGCGCGAGGGCGCGAGAGGCCAGGAATACGAGGCCTGGAGCCCGGACGGCGGCAATCCGCCCGAACATGCCACGATTCTGCCTTTCACGCGGCTCCTCGCGGGCCCCATGGATTACACGCCGGGCATAGTCGGTCTGCGGTTCGGTCCTGAAAGGCCGCGAAACCGGGTCAATACCACGACGGCCAAACAGCTGGCCCTCTATGTGGTTTTGTACAGCCCGCTCCATATGGCGGCCGATCTGCCGGAAAATTATGAAAAATATCCGGATGCCTTACGCTTCATCAGGGACGTGCCCGTGGACTGGGAGGACACGAAAGTGCTCCACGCCCGTATCGGGGATTATGTGACCATCGCGAGAAAGGACAGAAACAGCGGGGACTGGTATCTGGGGAGCGTCACGGACGAAGAGGGCCGGATTCTGGAGGCGCCGCTCGCGTTTCTAGAACCGGGCGTGAAATATACTGCTCAGATTTACAGGGACGGGAAAGACGCGCACTGGGAGAAGAACCCATACCCGCTGACCGTCACGGAGGAACCTGCGGACGCGTCCGGTGTTATAAAAATGAGGCTCGCGCCCGGCGGCGGGCAGGCCATCCGCTTTGTCCGGACACGGCCGTAACCGCGGTTTTCGGATCAGGTGCATTTGCCCCCTGGAACGCAAAAACAAAGGAGGCCATTCATGAGACGGCCATTGTTGTTTTCATCTCTTCTTGCGATGTTTTTCATCGCGGCTGAATTGTCCGGCCAGGCCGTGACGGTACGCATCGCCAGTCCGGTTCACAAGGCGCGGTATGCCAGTTGTTCGGACATCCCTTTCGTAATCGAGGCTCAGGCGACCGGAACCACGCTCTCGAAAATCGAAATCTACGAGAACGGGGCCCGAATCCGGAACCTGACCAAGGCGCCCTATGAATTTAACCGGACGGCTCTTCCGGACGGGCTTTACCGGTATGCGGCCAGGGCCATATCCGCGGCCGGAGACACGATGACGTCCGACACGGTGCTGGTTTACATGGGGAATGTCCGGGACGGCAACATGATATTCAACGGCGATTTCAACTGCGGCACGGCCCCGTGGCGTCTGGACTATTACGTGAACGCCCTGGCGACGTTCACGGTCCTGCCGGATCTCGGCCTCACCCCGGACTCTGCCGGCGCCTATATCGAGATCCAGAACATCGGGGACGCGGTCTGGGCGGTTCAGCTCATGCAGCCCTTCAAGCTCCAGAAGGGACACACCTACGAGATCAGTTTCACGGCCGAAACCTCGGAGCCCAAGGACATCTCGGTGGACATCTCCATGGATTACGATCCCTATGCCCAGCACTGGACACAGCCGGTCACGGTTTCACAATGGGGCGTATACGGGCCATACACGTTCGTGTGCGAAGTCGACGACCCGAAAACCATGTTCAAATTCGTGGTCGGCGGGAACAAAATCCCCATTGCCATAGACGCGGTCGAAGTCATAGACAGAATGTGGACGGACGTGAAGTCCGACAGGACCCCGGCTGTCCGGACCTTCGACCTGGCGTCCAATTTCCCCAATCCCTTCAATCCGGAAACCACCATTCCATACAGCCTCGGAAGGGGCGGAAGAGTGCGGCTTGGCATTTACAATTCGCTCGGCGAAACGGTATCCCTTTTCGAGGGGACCCAGCCGGCCGGGAGCCATTTTTTCAAATGGAACGGGCTGGACAGCCGCGGTGTTCCTGTCCGTTCGGGATTGTACATCTACAGGCTCGAGATGGACGGCCGGATGCTGTCGGGCAAGATGATGCTGGTCCGGTGAGCCCGTGCCCGGACGGCTGATGAAAAG
>JAFGAX010000221.1 GCA_016933415.1 bacterium | reverse complement strand
TTGAACCTTGAACTTCTAGTACCCGTACAGCCCCCGGCTCCCGGTTCCCTTCTCGATTTTCAGCTCCTTGAGCATCGGAGACTTGATGTTGATGCGGAAATAAAGCCGCTTGTTGTATCCGGTCGGGGTCCACAGGATCTGGGCTTCCCAGCAATGCAGGTCGCGGTACAGGCTGATATCCTGGCTGACCGCCTTTTTCAGCTCGACATCCACCTGATTGGAATAGGACACCTTCCAGTTCCGCGTGAGATTGAAATCCAGGGAATTGCGTATCCAGAAGGTCCTGTCCGGTTCGAAGGGATTGGACCGGTTCTCGCTGTAGGCAAGAGAGGCATTCAGGCTCCAGGGAATGGCCATGTCCACGGGCCCGCCCGGCTCGTCATCGAGCCGGCTGTTCGGCGCGGATCTGGGCTGCCATCCGGAGCCGTCCCCGCCGAAGGGAGACGACGTGTCCGCGGCCGCGCCTCCGGATCCCGCCTTTCCGGAAAACCGGAACCCGATGTCCGCGGATAGATTCGTCCGTCTGAGCCACCGTGACCCGAACACGCTTTTCCAGTCGCGCCAGTCGATGCGGTCCATGAAGAGTTCGTCCACGCGGCGGCCGCTTTCGTCGTTCCGATAAAACGTGTACCTGGAAGACAGGCTCAGGTTCAATGCGGATCCCGGACTCGCGCGGAAAACGGCCGACAGGTCGCTGAACTTGTATTCCTTCGCCTTCCAGTTGTAGGCGCCTGAAAAATCGGCGTTGAACAGATCCAGCTTTCTGGCCTTGTCGCCCTCACCCACCTTCATCTGAAACAGATTCTGGAGCCCGTAGGTGAGGCCCTTGCGGCCCTCGCGTGGCGTGCCGGAAAACAGCGAACTCCCGAACCAATCCGTATTCTCGAACCGGTCATAGGACTTGATGATTCCGGTCGAATCCGTGACTGTCTGGAAATATCCGTATCCGGCGTCCGAAAAATCAGGCTGAACCGACAGGCCCACGCTGGGCTGGGCCACATGGCGGATTGACACGGATTTGAAGGGTTTGGGATAGAAAATGCCGTACACCTTGGTCCCGAAATTGGCGGACGCGTCGAAAAGTCGTCTCGAATGAAATCCGGCCTCCGCGGACGGCACGGCTTTGCCGCCGGCATCGAACCCGTCGATCGTGAAGCTCCGGTCATACCAGGTTTCCCGGTAGTTCAGGGAGGGATTCCAGTTGATCCAGCCGAGCAGTTTCTGCGTGCTGGACAGCCGGAGGGTGTGGTCCCACCCGCTCCTGCGCCTGTCCGTAAAAACGCCCTCTTCGTCGCCCGCCTTTCGCTTGATGCGTCGCGACAGGCCCGTGGACGAATACGACCAGTAGATCTGGTTGTACCAGGCGCTCTCGCCGCGGCGCTTGCCGTCCTTCGAGACTGGGAAAAGGGACGACTGACCGCTCCGGAGCGTGACCTGCGGCAGGCTCTCCGTGACATTGCCGGTGCTCAGGTTCTTCGTCTGGTTCAGGTTGACAGCCAGGCTCCATTTGCCGCCCAGCCGCTGGGTCAGCGTGGCGTTCGACCGGATCTCCTGCTGCAGCCGTCTCTCCCGGCTGAGGCTCATCTCCTTGTAGAAGGTGCCGGAACTGACCAGATTGCCGCTGACGTTCAGTTCGGCCGACTGCGAAAGCTGCTGGCGGTGCCGCATGCTGAGATCCCAGCGCCGCTCTGTCATCCCCGACGCCTCGAAATCCTTCCGCGTCCAGGAGCCTGACACCGATCCGCTGAGCTTGTACCGGACCTGGTAATTCAGATCCGCGCCGAAAAGAAAGCCGCTCTTCTCGAAGAAATCAAGCGTGGGCGAGATGTCCCAATAATCGTTCGGCGCCCAGTAATAACCGATGCGCCTGAGGTAGCGTCCTTCAAGCGTGCTTTCTCCGTACCGCGGAATCAAAAATCCCGAATGGCGTCCCTTTTTGATCGGGAAAAGCGCGAACGGCAGGGCCATCACTGGAATGCGGCCCGCATACAGCACCACGGGTTTGGCAATGACCTTGTCGTTCACGAGAATTTTCATCTGTTTCGACCAGAAACGGAAATGGGGGGCCGTGTCCCGGTCGCAGGTGGTGAAACTGCCGCCGCTGACGTTGATGCTCCTCGCGTTCATCATTTTCAGGGCTTCGCCGTGATAGAACCCGTCCTCGAACTTCGTGCGTCCCCTCAGCACGCGGCCCCGCCGCGATTCGAAGTCATAGGTCATGACCTCGCCCCGCATGACGTCCCCGGACTCCTCGAATTCCGGGAGCCCGGTGAGGCGGAGCGCCTTCACCGAGTCTCCCGACTCGGTCTTCACCCAGACGGAATCGGGCATGCCTTCGGCCAGAAGCGTGCGCCGGTCCCAGTCCACGGTGATCCGGGCCGCGCGGAGCTTCATGCTCTGATACGCGACCCGGGCGTTCCCGGTCAGCAGCGTGGTCTTGGAATCCATCCGGTGGAGGATGCGGCCGGCCTCATAATAAACAGGCCCCTCCAGGCTCTTCGATTCCCGGAGGGGCTTGACTTTCTGAACCGTGGTGTCCGCGGCCGCGGGCGCGGCCGTCTGCCGGGCCGCGACCGCCGGAAGCCAGAGAAGCAGGAACGGTAATGGAAAAAGGCGATTTCCCCTCAGGCTTTCCACTGGACGGTCAAATCAGATATTGGAAAAGGCGATCATCGCGGCGCGGGCCGCGCCCACGAGACCGGCGGAATTGCCGAGCTCCGCTTTGACGACGCGGCACACCTCGCGCACGACCGGAAGCGCCTCGCGGTCCAGAGCGTCCTGGGCCGGCTTCAGAATGAAGTCTCCGGCGTTCGCGATGCCGCCGCCCACGACGATTTTCTCGATGTTCAGCAGATTGGCGAGATTGGCGAGACCGAACCCCAGGATGTCTCCCGTCTCACGGAGCACTTCGACCGCCGTGGCGTCGCCTCCTGCCGCGGCCATGCCGATGTCCTTGGGCGTGATCGTCTCCCCGGACTTGCCGGACAGCACGGATTTCGAACCGTCCGCGAGCTTCCGCTGCATCCGGTTCAGAATGCCCTTCGTTCCGACATACGCTTCCAGGCATCCCCTGCGGCCGCAGGCGCAGACGGGGCCTTCCATGTGAATCGACGTGTGGCCGATTTCACCAGCCGCGTCCGAGACCCCGTGAAACAGCTCGCCGTCCAGAATGATGCCGCCGCCGACACCCGTGCCCAGCGTGACGAGAATCATGCCGCTTACGCCTTTTCCGCCTCCGTAGGCGAATTCCCCGAGCGCCGCCAGATTGGCGTCATTGTCGATGACGATCGGAATCCCAACCCGTTTTTCAAGTTCGAATACGATCGGCACGCCGTCCCAGCCCGGGAAATTCGGACCCTGGTGGTATATCCCCCGCTTGACATTGATCTGGCCCGGGCATCCGATGCCCGCGCCCCGGATCGGTATTTTGCCCGCGGACTTGACGAGACTGCGGATGACATCCGCCATCCTGGAGAGCACGTGGTCCACGCCGCCCTGCACTTCGGTGGGGATGTCCTTTTCCTCCAGGATGATCCCCTCGCTGTTGACCAGCCCTCCCTTGATATTCGTCCCCCCCAGATCGATGCCGATGAACATCTCATTTCCAACCATTCGATGCCTTTCCCGGGTCCTGATTTCGACCTGTTTGCGGCCACGGTTCCGGTCCGGTCCGTCAGCCGCGTTCTTTTTTTTGAATCCGTTGATAATGCGAAACCCTCCCGGTGATTCGTGTCTCGGGCCGCCGGCCGATGCCGGAAACGCGGACCCCGTTCGTTCAACATCCGCCGCGATGCTACAAACCGGCTTCCTTCCGCCTGCCGCGCCAGAAATCCAGCCTCGCCTTGATGGCTTTTTCCGCCCCGATTTCCTTCGGCCTGTAAAACACACGATTCTTTATACGGTCCGGCAGATGGGTCTGTTCCGTGAACCCGCCCTCAAAATCGTGGGCGTACCGGTAATCCCGGCCGTAGTCCATGGATTTCATCAGGCCCGTCACCGCGTTCCGCAGGTGCAGCGGCACCGGATCCTGCGGGCCCTTGCGAACTTCCTCCAGCGCGGACTCGACGGCCTCGTACGCGGCATTGCTCTTCGGCGCCGAAGCGAGATAGGTCGCCGCCTGGGCAAGGATGATCCGCGCTTCGGGCATGCCCACCGCGTGCACGGCCTGATAAGCCGCGGTCGCCAGCGCCAGCCCGTGCGGATCCGCGTTTCCGACATCCTCCGAGGCGAGTATCACCATGCGCCTCGCGATGAACAGGGGATCCTCGCCCGCGTCGACCATGCGGGCGAGCCAGTACACGGCCGCGTCCGGATCGGACCCGCGCATCGACTTGATGAAGGCCGAAATCGTATCGAAATGACTGTCCCCGTTCTTGTCGTAGACGGACGCTTTTTTCTGAAGGGCCTCGAGCGCGATCTGCGGCGTGACGGTCCGCCTGCCCTCCGACGGTTCGGTGAGAGCGCCGACCAGTTCGAGCGCGTTCAACGCGATACGGGCATCACCGCCCGAATACCGGACCAGCGTTTCCTTCGCCTCCCCGGTCACGTCCAGGCCGGACCGCCGGATCGCTTCGTCCTCTTCCAGTGCGCGGTCAATCAGCAGACGGATGTCGGAATCGGAGAGCGGCTCGAGCTTGAACACGCGGCAGCGGGACAGCAGGGGCGCGATGACTTCAAAGGACGGGTTTTCGGTCGTGGCCCCGACCAGAGTCACGGTTCCGTCCTCCACGGAATGAAGAAGCGCGTCCTGCTGGGCCTTGTTGAAACGGTGAATTTCGTCGATGAACAGAATCGTCCGGCGCCCCGCCCGGGATCGATTCGATCGGGCCCGCTCGATCATTTTCCGCAGGTCTCCCACGCCGGCCGTGACCGCGCTCATGGCGATGAAGTCAGCCGCGCTTTCGGAGGCGAGGATGCGCGCCAGCGTGGTTTTTCCCACGCCCGGCGGCCCCCAGAGAACCATGGAAACCGGATCCCCGGAACGTATGGTTTTCCGGAGCACTTTATCCGGTCCGAGCAGATGCGGCTGGCCCACGAATCCGTCCAGCCGGGACGGACGCATGCGTTCGGCCAGAGGGGGCACGGGTGTGTGTTCCGGTTTTTCCGTTTCCGAGAAGAGATCCATATATTATAGCAGAATTTACATTTATTTGACTTGAATGTCAAGGTTAAAGCGGTAACCGGGGGTAAGCCCCTGAAATTGCTGGGATAATCTAGTTTTACGGTTCGGGCCTGACTCCGGCCGGGATCTTGTTTTTTTTCACTATTTGATATTGAATTTTTAAGCTTTTTAAATTATGTTTATGCTGGACAGCCTGCGGCTCGTCCGGTATACGACGAAACCGTCCCGAACAGGGTCCGTATATAAAGAGCGCCTTCATCCGGAAAGGAATGAGCCTTTGGAACCCATTCTCCAGATCCGTCACCTGCAGAAGACCTATGAGCGGGGCCGCGAACATGTCCGCGCCCTCAGCGGTGTTTCATTCGATGTCGCGGAGGGCGAATTCGTGTCCATCGTCGGCCGTTCGGGTTGCGGCAAATCCACGCTTCTGAATATCATCGGCGGACTCGACGTGCCGTCGTCCGGATCCGTGGTCGTCCGCGGCCGGAACCTCGCGGCCATGAGCCGTTCGGAACTGGCCGGCCACCGCAGGAGCACAGTCGGCATGGTTTTCCAGTCGTTCAACCTCATCCCGTCCCGCACCGCGGTTGAAAACGTCGCGCTTCCACTCGCCTTCTCCGGCGTCCCCCGGAAAAACCGTCCGCCGAAAGCGGCCCGGCTCCTGACCGGGATGGGCCTGAAGTCGCGGCTGAACCACGTTCCGTCCGAGATGTCCGGGGGCGAGGCCCAGCGCGTGGCCGTGGCCAGGGCCCTGGTGAACGATCCGGTTCTACTCCTCGCGGACGAGCCGACCGGGAATCTGGACAGCCGGACGGCCGGAGAGATTCTGGACCTGCTGAAAGCCCTGAACCGCGAACGCGGGCTGACCGTTGTCATGGTCAGCCACGACGAAGCCTCCGCCAGGCGCGTGTCGCACCGCCTGGTGCGTCTGCTCGACGGCCGCATACAGGCGCAGGTCCGCCTCAGGAGGCCCGCATGAAAATGGACGAAATGGCCCGCATGGCCGTGGACAATCTGCGGAAATCCAGGCTCCGCACCTTTCTGACCACGCTCGGAGTCGTGATCGGAATCGGCGCACTGGTGTCCATGGTCTCGTTCGGCACGGGCATGCAGAAGAACGTCACGGAAACGTTTCTGGAGAACGACCTGTTTACCAGCCTCCAGGTTCTGCCGGCCAAAGCGGACGCGGAGCGGATACGCGGACAGGGGCGCATGCCGGCCGGCCGGCCGCTATCCCGGCCGGACTCGATTGCGCTGGACGCGGCCGCGGTCGAGAAAATCCGGACCATGCCCGGCGTGACCGTGGCCTTTCCGGAAGTGCGTTTTCCGGTCAAGGTGGCCATCGAAGGACGAGAAGCGACCACGAACGCCCGCGCCATGCCCTCGGTGATGGGCGGCTTCAAGCCTTTTGACAAACTGCAGGCCGGGTCCTTCTTCGAATCGGACACGGCCCGTTCCGTGATCATCAGCCCGAGACTGCTCCGCAACATGAAGTTCGTTCTGATCGAACCGGACCGTCCGCGGAAACTGACCGTGGAGGACACGCTGAAAGGCTTCCGGTCCGCCAGGCCCGAAGAACTGATCGGGATGCCGATCGACATCGTCACGTCGTCCGTGGATTTCAGTCAATTGATGCGGAATCCCGTGGCGGCCCTGTCGGGCGGCTCGGACCTGCCCTTTGCGGAGCGGACCACCCGTCTCCGGATCGCGGGCGTGGCGAAGCAATCCGACGGTTTCGGCCAGGGCCTGTTCGAAAGCGGCGTGATTCTGCCGATGCAAACCGCGGAATCCCTGCCGCGCCTCGGCTTCTCCAGCGTGTGGGACCTGCTCAGCCGGACCGGCGGAACGGAATCATACGGGACGGTTTATGTGCGGGTGAAGCGGATGGAGGACCTGGCGCCGTTGAAGAAATCCCTCGAGGACATGGGCTTCGGCGTCGTCTCGATCGCGGATCAGCTGGAGGATTTCAAGAAGGGATTCCTCGTGTTCGACGCGGTTCTCGGCGCAGTGGGCACCATTGCGCTGGTCGTGGCCGCGCTCGGCATCATCAACACCATGGTCATGTCCATACTCGAACGGAGGCGCGAAATCGGCATCATGAAGGCCGTGGGCGCGGGCGAAGGGGACATCAAGGGCATCTTTTTCGTGGAAGCGGGCGTGATCGGTTTCGCCGGCGGCGTTTTCGGGCTCCTGCTCGGCTGGGCCGTCACGCGCGTCGCAAACGGCATCGCGAACATCTACATCGCGCGCGAGGGAGGAGCCCACGCGGAGCTGTTCTACATTTCGCCCTGGCTGATTCTCGGCGCCCTGGTCTTTTCCGTCGGCGTGAGCCTCGCGGCAGGGCTGTATCCGGCCATGCGCGCGGCGTCCGTGAACCCGGTCGAGGCGTTGCGGCACGATTGAATCCGGAAGTCCTGTTTATTTCCGTAGGGGCGACGCGCCGCGTCGCCCCTACAGTGATGGTGCGGTTGAAAGCAATCGTACATTTTTTCCCCCATATATTAAAAGCCTCCGCCGGATACGGCGGAGGCTTTTCCCGCAGTGCTTACAGGCGGATTTACTTCTTCGGCTTCTGAATCGCCGCCATCACCTTTTCCTTGTCCAGCTTCTTCGTGCAGAAGAACCAGTCGTGGCAGGTCATGTCCGCCTTGCTGTCCATCCGCTCCTTGGCCACGCCGCAGGATCCCGCGGTCGGAACGATGACGTCATCGCCGGGCCGCCAGTCGGCCGGAGTGGCGATGGAAAAAGCGTCCGCGGTCTGAAGGCCGATCACAATCCGCATGATCTCGTCGAAATTGCGTCCGAGGCTGAGCGGGTAATACAGAATGGTGCGGATGATGCCCTTCGGATCGATGACGAAAACCGCGCGCACCGCCTTTGTGGAACTCTCTCCCGGCTGCATCATCCCGTATTTGTGCGCCACCTCCATGGTGATGTCTTCGATCAGGGGGAATTTCACCTCGACGTTCTTCATCCCCTTGTACGTGATTTTCTCCTTGATCGTCCTCAGCCAGGCGATGTGGCTGTACAGACCGTCAACCGACAGGCCGACCAGCTTGCAGTTCAGTTTCGCGAAATCCTCCTCCATGGAGGCGAAAGTCATGAACTCGGACGTGCACACAGGCGTGAAATCCGCCGGATGGCTGAAAAGAATCACCCAAGAACCGGCGTACTGGTCCGGGAAATTGATTTCACCCTGGGTGGTGACGGCCTTGAACGAGGGGGCTTTCGCTCCGATCAGGGGCATGCCTGCGGGGTTCTGCGCGTTGCTGGGTTCCATTTTTTTCTCCTTGGGTTTTGGGTTTTAAATTCAGTCTCGTCGGGCTGTTCGATCGGATCCGCATGATTTGGCGATCCGGATCGCGGCCCCGGCTGGAGGATCCGTTATTATTGAAAACGATAACCATTAACCCTTCCGGGAAAATTTTTTTTACTTCCGTTTCGCGCATTGCTCGCACAATCCGAAAAACTGCATCAGGTGATTGCTGATTTTGAACCGGTACCGCCTGGCCAGTTTCTTCTGCGTCGCTTCGATCAATTCCATTTCCTTGTCGTGAAAATCGCGGTAATCGATTATTTTTCTGCACCCGGTGCAGATCAAGTGGTGATGGTGGCGGTCGCCCTTCACTTTTTCAGCCAACTCGAATCTGGAGCGGCCGTCCCCGAAATCGAAACGGATCACCAGGTCGAGATTGGCGAGAAGATCCAGTGTCCGGTACACCGTTGTCAGTCCGAGATGCGGGTAGGACGGATGAAGGGCCACAAAAATGTCGTTCGCGCTCAAATGGTCATGCGTCCTGCCGAGAATGTCGAGCACCGCTTTACGTCCGGATGTGAAACGGTATCCGTTTCGCTTCAACGCTTCTTTGCGTAGTGCGGTTCGCTGATGTGTTTCAGGCACTGCCAACTCACATATCGATATTGATTATCGTTATCATTAATATACTAAATCTATTTTCCCTGTGCAAGTGAAATCGGCCTTCCCGAGGGCCGAAAGGCCCACCATCTGAGGTCCTCAATCCTTCCTGTACGGTGTATCCCAGAGAAATCGGGTCAGACCGCCGCCTGAACCGAACCAGACGTACTCGCCGTCCGGTATAATCCAGCGCACTGAATCATGCGGCAAACCATCCGCTTTCGTGAACCGCCTCCAGCGATTTTCGGATTTGAGATATTTGAGAACCCCCTCATCCGTGCCCACCCACACCACGTCCGAATCCGCGGCGATCACGTTTAAAACGCCTCCCGTGGGATACAGCCGCCTGGAAAAACCGGTCCATTCCCCGGTCGATCGGTTCAGCATCTCCACGCCGTCATCCGTGGCGAACCAGACCTCGTCCTTCCACACGGAAACCGCCCATGCCTCCACTGCGGACAATCCCGGATATCCCGGGAGCGATTCAATGGATCCTTCCTTTTTATTCAGGCGGAAAGCGCCGCGTTCCGCCGCGATCCATACGTTTTCTCCGTCGTCTTCAAGATCATAAACCGCCCGCTGGTCGATCCGGCCGTCCCGCACCTTGTCTATGGTCAGGTCCGGCAGAGAGACGCGGTTCAGTCCCATGTCCGTTCCCACCCACAGGATCGAATCGCCCGGCGCGAGAATGTGAATCTCGTTGCTCCACAGGTTCCGTTGAACGGTGAAGGCATTCCAATAACCCGTTTGACTGTCGTACCGCACCAGACCGTCCAGGGTTCCGAACCAGACGCAGTCCGTATCCGGCGATATGGACGTCACCTGGTCGGACCGGAGTCCGTTGATGTAGCGCGCCTCGTAATAGCGCCATTCATCTTTCGCCATGTCCCAGTACGTGATACCGCCCTCGGCTTCGCCGCCATGAAAACCGCCGATCCACAGGCCGTTCCCGTCCGCGGCCATGGCCTTCACGTCCGGCATGAAAAGCCCGAAAGGCAGAAGGTCAAGCCTGAATGTGCGCCGGTCCGCGCGGCCGATTCCCAGACCGTCCGTGGCGATCCATTCCGAATGAAATCCGTCGTCCGCCGAAGCCGTGACAGTTCTGCGCCTGAATTCCGCGTCCTGAATGACATCCGGTGGCGTGAACAGGAAGGGATGGTTCATGAAAAGCGCAGGAGGCGTGACGCCTCTCCCCTTTCCTCCCTTCCAGACAACGCGATCGTCCACTGATTCCTGCTCAGCCGCGGGCCCTGTCCAGTCGCCGGGTCTATCCGTACGCATCAGTCCTCCTGCCGTCCGGAACCAGACAAACCGGTCTCCGATGCCGATCTCATTGACTGTTCCCAAATCGACATCCAGAAACCGCCACGCTTCGGACCCCGGCATGCGGCAGTTCACTCCCGCTTCAGTCGCGGCCCATAGATACCCTGAATTGGGATCGTACGCGATGGCACTGACCGCATGTCCGGTCAATCCGTCCGCTTCGGTGATCGGCAAGGCCCACTCGTTTTGGTAATAATCGTACCGGCTGATGCCGCCCGTGGTCGCGGCGTACACCATGCGTTCGTCCAGATCAATCGAAGCCGCGACACGCAGCATGGGCCATGTGGTCCAGTCTCCGTTCCGGTATTGAATGGTTTGGTCCGGAATTCGGAGCTGGGCGGTCAGAACGGCCGCTCCCAATCCCAGGAAAACGCCGATCACGCGGAGGGTCATGGTGGTCCTTTCGTTGGAGTCCGTTGATTTGTCGCCGACAGACGCTCCGGGAGGTTCTCAACCTCCCGGAGCGTTAGAAAGCGTGTGTTTGAATAGATTCACCGCACCATCATGATTTTCCGCACATGGGCCTCCCCGAAGGCCTCAAGCCGTATGACATACACGCCGCTCGGCATGGGACAGCCGGATTCGTCCGCTCCGTACCACGCGACCGCATGCGTCCCCTTCCCGCGCCAGCCCGCCAGGAGCACGGCCGCTTCACGGCCCCGGACGTCGAGTAGGGAAAGCCGGACCCGGCCCGCGAATGGCATAGTGAAACGCAACAGCGTCTCCCCGTTGAAGGGATTCGGATGGTTCGGCAGCAGCCCGAGTGAAATCGGCACCTGCCGGACTTCGTCCGAATTCACGGAAGAAACCGCGGACGTGTCCTCCAGCGGCACCAGGTCCGGCTGGAATCTCGGCAGGATCCCGTAATCCGAAGTGTAAGGAGGTTCGTCCGTGCCGGATTTCTCCTGAACGAGCAGTCCGATCGCATCAAACAGCCCTTCGGGAATTTCCGCCTCCGCATCCGCGCCGATGAACAGACGAACCCTGCCCGTGCTGTCTGAAACGGTTCCGGTTTCGGAATCGTACCGGACACCGTGAATGCGGACAAGCCGGCTCTCGTCCGGTTCCGCCCCATTGTCTTGAAACGAGGCATTGACCGCCGCGCATGTCCTGTCCGCAACCTGCGGAAGCGGGCATCCCCGCCTGTGCACGCTCAGCGTGGTCCGGTCGGGCCGGATTTCCGTGAGCCCCTGTTTCTGATCAAGCACGCCCGTGACCGTAATGGAATCGCCTTGAAAAAGCTCCGTTGCAACGGAGTCCGGCCGAAGACACAGACCCGCGGTCGCATCCTGTATAAAAACCCGGTTTTCCAAAAACGGCCCCAGGCCGGCAGTCACCACACCGGTCACCATGACGCGGCTGCCGATGCTGAAAGGCGCGGCCGGCAGGCCGACTGCGTCATTTCCATGAAGACGGATCGCGGGAATGACAGCCGGCCCGACTTCCACGCAGGGCGCCTGCACGGCCGCAAACCGGCGCCCCTCCGGAGACACGAACCAGGCCGGAAACCTCACGGAGCCGGATTGCGCCGGCATGACCAGGCTCGGAAACGTCACGGAGAGCGAGTCCGGGTACAGAAGAAAAAGCCCGCTGATCCGAATCGTATCCGCGGACAGGACCGCGGCCGCGTACACAGACTCTTTCCCTTCATATCGAATGTCCGCAGCACGAAACATCATGCCGGCACCCTCCGGAACGGCCATGACCAGCCCGGTCACGATCGCCGCTGAATCGGGCCGGAACGTGAATCGAAGAGAAACCGTGTCGCAGACCTGGACATGCAGGGGCGCTGCATCGCAGGTCCCGGCCGCCTCAGGCCAGCCGCCTTCGGGTTCCGCCGGTGAAGCGGAATTCTGGGGGTTGGTTTCAGCAAAATGGTTGTGCAGGACAAAGTCGGATTCATTGTCGTCCGTGTCGCATCCGTTTCCCGCGCACGCGTCCGGTCCATCCGGACTCATGGACGGGCCCGTGGAACCGGCATGCGCCTTGCGCTCCAGCGAACCGCCCTCGACGTTTTTGCCGGCAACCGGCCTGCCCTCCGGTGAATCGC
>JAFGAX010000220.1 GCA_016933415.1 bacterium | reverse complement strand
GGGGTGCACAGGAACGCGGCCGTATTCGTCAACGGCTTTTATCTCGGAGAGGAACACAACGGGACGATCGGGTTCCGGTACGACCTGACGGATTATCTGGAATACGGCGGCGTCAACGTGCTCACGGTCCGGGTCGACGCCATGATGGAGGAGGGATGGTATTACGAGGGCGCGGGCATATACCGGCATGTCTGGCTGGTCAAAACACAACCCCTGCACGTGTCGCCGGACGGCGTGGCTGTGTCCGCCGAATACACGCGCGGACCCGCTGAAATCCGGATCGGAACATCGGTTGTCAATGAAAGCCGGACGGACGCGGCGTTCGCGGTCGAATGGTCCGTTTTAGACGGCCGGGGCAGGGTAGTCGCGTCCGCATCGTCCGGGTCGGCGTCCCTGGCCCCGGGCAGGACCGCGGATGTCCTCGCCGCGATCACGCTCGCGGATCCGAAACCCTGGTCCGTGAATTCGCCCGCGCTCTATACGCTGACGACCACGGTCCGGTCCGGCGGAACCGTCGCGGACCGCGTCGAAACCGCATTCGGCATACGGTCATTCCGTTTTGACGCGGATTCAGGATTTTATCTCAACGGCGGGCGTCTGCCGCTCCGGGGCGTGAACCTGCACCAGGACCACGCAGGCGTGGGCACGGCCGTTCCGGACGGCCTCACGGAATTCCGCCTGAAAAAGCTGAAGGAAATCGGGTGCAACGCGGTCCGTTCCTCGCACAATCCCCCTGCTCCCGAACTGCTCGACGCCTGTGACCGGCTGGGCCTGCTGGTCATCGACGAGAACCGGCTGATGGGCGTGAGCCCGGAGCATCTGGACCTGCTCAGGCGCCTTGTGCTCCGCGACCGGAACCATCCCTCGGTGCTGGTCTGGTCCATCGGCAATGAGGAGTGGGCTATTGAAAACAATGAAACCGGCGCGAGGCTTGCGGTAACGATGCAGGATTTCGTCCGGGGCCTGGATCCGACGCGGCGCGTGACCTACGCGGCCAGCGGATGGGGTAAAGGCATTTCGGACGTCATCGATGTGATGGGTTTCAATTATATTTTCAACGGCGACATCGACGGCCAGCACAGCCGCAGTCCCGGTCAGCCGTCCATCGGCACGGAGGAGACCACATCGCGCGGCACGCGGGGCGTGTACGAGGATGACCCGGCCCGGGCCTGGATGCAGCCCACGGACCGGAAACCCGGGGGCCGGAGCCTCGAGGAGGGATTCCGCTTTTACGCGGCCAGGCCCTTCCTGTCCGGCCTTTTCTACTGGACCGGTTTTGACTACCGGGGAGAGCCGCATCCGTACGGCTGGCCTCAGGTCGCATCCCAGTGCGGCATTTTCGACCTGTGCGGATTCCCCAAGGACATGGCCTGGTATCTGAAAGCCGAATGGACGGCCGAGCCGGTGGTTCACATCTTCCCCCACTGGAACTGGAGCGGCCGGGAGGAAAAACCGGTATCCGTGTGGGGGTACTCGAACTGCGACGCGGTCGAGCTCTTTCTGAACGGAAAAAGCCTCGGCCGGAAGGACCGGCCCGCGCACGGGCACCTGGAATGGGCGGTCCCGTACAAACCCGGCGTATTGATTGCAAAGGGTTTCCGGAACGGGAAAGCGGCCGCCCAAACAGCCATTGAAACGACAGGGCCGGCTTCCGCGATCCGTCTTTCCGCCGGCAAGCCGCGACTGAAAGCGGACGGTGAAGACGTGATTGCGGTGACGGTCCGCGTGGAGGACGCCTCGAAACGAACCGTGCCCACGGCCGGCCATGCGATCACGTTCCGGCTGGAGGGCCCCGGCCGCATCATCGGTGTCGGAAACGGCGACCCCTCGTCTCACGAACCGGACCGGTTCGTCGAATCCGTGAGTCAGGCCGTGATCACCGGACTCAGGGCAGGTTTTACGGATTCGGCCCGCATACTGGATGCGACAATACCGGATTTCGACGATTCCGCGTGGCCTTTCGCGATCGACAGCCAGGGGAATTACGCGGTCCGGCCCGGGGACACGACTCAGGTGATGGTTCTCAGGGGAGGATTTCTGCTGCCGGAACTTCCTTCCGGCGCCGAAGTGACCCTGTACCCGAAGAGTCTCGGTGAGATCCAGTCCGTCTATGTGAACGGACACGGGGTCGCGGAAGGCATACGCAGGGACGATCCTGTGGTTCCGATCCGGCTGGAATCCGGCCTCCTGCGGCCGGGCCGGAACGTCTTCGCTGTCGCAGGAAAACCGCTGGTCCCGCGCTTTCTGTACGACAATCTCAACACCGATCCCGGAATCGTTCGGGTGTCGGTTCCCGCGTGTCCGTGGAAGAGGAATGTGTTCAACGGTCTGGCTCAGGTGATCATTCAGTCCGCCGGCGATCCGGGCCGGATCAGGCTTTTCGCCGAATCGCCCGCCTTGAAATCCGCGGGTTGGACGGTTCAGGCGGAGCCGGCCCCGGTCCGGTCGTTTGTGCCTGTTTTTAAAAAGGAGGCATTATGAACATCGCGTACGGCGCGCCGATCGAAAGGGCGTGGAAGCGCATGACACAGGCCCTGTTCCGGCCTTTCGACATGCGGAAATGGCTGGTCATGGGATTCACCGCTTTTCTTGCCGGATTGATGGACTGGCAGGGCGGCCGGTCCGGACGGTCGAGTCGTTCGTTCGATGGACGGGATTGGCGCGACATTCTCGGAATGCCCGCCGAGGCATGGGACTGGCTGGCCGGCCATCCGCTCTGGGCGGCGCTGATTTTCGCGGGCGTGATCGCGGCCATTGTTTTGTCCGTGGTCCTGACCTGGCTGTCCTCCCGCGGCAAGTTCATGTTCCTGGACAATGTGTTTCGCGACCGGGCCGCGATTCAGGCGCCCTGGCGGGAGTATCGTTCGGCCGGAGATTCCCTGTTCATCGCCCGGCTTCTGCTCGGCGCCGCTGCCTTCGCGGTTTTTGCCATCTACCTGCTCGCATGCCTTCTCGTTCTGATCGGGATGGCCGGGAGCAACGCGTCCGGAGACGGCATCCTGCCGACCGTCCTGCTCATGGCGGCCGGTCTGCTTCTGCTGATTCTGGCCGCGGCCTTTGTGGACATCTGCCTGAACGATTTCGTGGTGCCGGTCATGGCCAAACGCCGCCTGACCATTCTGCCCGCGGCCGGACAGTTCTGGAATCTGTTCCGGCAAAATCCCGGGGCCTTTCTCCTGTACGGGCTTCTTGTTTTTCTGCTGAAGGTCGCTGTCGTGGCGCTGATCGTGGCGGTCGGGCTGATGACCTGCTGTTTCGGATTCCTGCTTCTGGCCATCCCGTACGTGAATTCGGTGGTCCTCCTTCCGGTTTCCTACGTATTCCGGGCTTTTTCCCTGGAATTTCTCGGTCAGTTCGGACCGGGATTCGACCTGTTCGGGTCGAAAGGGAAGGCGGTGCGGAAAACGGCTCCCAAACGGACGGCCGTTTTGAAAAAGCCGTCCCGCGGAAAGGCTTCAAGAAGAAAATAGCGACTGTTTTCAAGAGCCGGTTCAGGCGATTGAAGCTCCCCGCCGCACGCTGCGCGGGATCAAGCTATTATATGCTTGCTTGTTGAAGACAAGCGGCGGGCCTTCAATAGTGCAAAAATAGAATAGCTTGGTGCCGCTTTGCGGCGAATCTTCTATCTGTAGAGAAGAGACATCTTATATTCGCTCGCTTACCCCGGGGCCCGCTGTGCGGGATCAAGCTATTGTATTTATGATTTATTGAAGACAAGCCCCGGGGAATGTGCTCGCTGTCAGATTCAGCATGCCGTGAATCGGACCACACCCATATCAAGGAGCAATCCTCACATGCGCAAGAAGAAAAGCGATCAGGAGTCGGGAGGGATGTGTTCACGAAGGCAATTTCTGGCTGCCACGGGAGCGGCCGCGGCCGGGCTTGCCGCCGGTTCACTCGCGAAGCCGGCCCGGATGTTCGCGGATTCTCCCCTGCGGCCTTACGCCGTTCCGGCCCTCGTGGCCGCGACGCAGGCTTACGATTATACAAGGGAGAATGTCAAGGCCCGCGTTCAGCACTTGTTCGAGGCCCTGGGCGGCATCGGAGACGTGATCCGGTCCGGGGACAAAGTCGCGATCAAGATCAACATCACGGGCGGCAGCTCGTATGACGGCAACGCGCGCCTCAAGGGCGTTCCGCTCATCGAGAGCGTCTGGACCCACCCCGAGGTTCTCCGCGCCGTGGGCGAGTGCATTCTCGACGCGGGCGTGCGGCCGCAGGACCTGTACATCGTCGAGGCCATCTGGGGCATGGACTCCTACAACAATTACGGCTACAAGGCGGTTCAGGACGCGCT
>JAFGAX010000219.1 GCA_016933415.1 bacterium | reverse complement strand
CCGTAGATCAGGTACTCGTCCGCGGCGCCGTTGATGTACTCGAACAGATTCTCCGGATCGAAGAAACGTGGCTCGAAATCGGGCCTGCAGTCGATTGAGTCCGAAGCCTGCGGGAGCAGGCCGAGCATTTCCGCTTCCATTTCTCCCGCGGACAGGATCTGTGAAATCGGTCCGAATCCCAGGATCAGGAGCAGGACCAAGATGTAGCGGATTCTGTGACGCATGTTTCGAAAACCTCCCCGCGTCCGCGGTCAGGCGTACTGACGGAACTGTCTGCCGAGTTTTTGGACGCGGCCGGCGACATTCACGCCGTGTCTGCAGTCCACCTTGCATTCCGAACAGCTTCCGCAGGCCGAAAGGCCGCGGTCAGCCGGCAGATTGCCGAGCGTCCATTCCGCGTGGCTGAAATTGCCGTAGCCTTCGGCGTACGAATAGGCGCGCATGAGGTCCGGAACCGCGACGCGGCTGGGGCATTGCGCCACGCACTCGCCGCAGTTCTGGCAAAAGCCCCCGTGGTGAAGACTGCTCATCTGAACGGCTTTTTTCTCCTCATCCGTCAGGGCCAGGTCGGCCATGACGCTGAAATTCAGGTCCAGCTGCTCAAAAGTGCTCATCCCCGGGATGGTCGTGGTGACGCCCTCGTGCTGGAGCACCCATTTCAGCGCGGCCTTGTGGGGGAAAGCGGCCGGGTCGCCCTCGCGGCGCGCGCCGCCCTGCGTTTTCATGGCCACGATGCCGACCCCGTTCTCGCGGGCGTATTCGACGGCTTTGGCCACTTCGTCCCTGTCGTCGCGCTGGAAATTGAACGCCGCCTCCACCACGTCATAGACCTTGGCGTCGACCGCCGCGCGAATGACCTCAGGCACGCGGGTGTGGGTCGAGACGCCGATGAAGCGCGCCTTGCCGGCCTCCTTCGCCTTCACGGCAGCGTTCATTGTGTTTTCGAACGTCACCATGCCCGCGTTGTCGCAGGCGTGCACGTAGAGGATGTCGACGTACGACGACTGCAGGCGCTCCAAACTTTCCCCGAGCATGCGGTTGAAGTTGTCAGCGTTCGCCCCGGGCGCGCGGCCGGAATCTTCGGCCGTGAACGCGCCCGTGTTCCAGTCCCTGGACAGCCAGATTTTGGTGGACACAACCACCTTGTCCCGCATTCCGGTTTCCTTGAGAACCCGGCCGATGGAAGCCTCGCTGTTGCCTCGCATGTATCCGTTGGCCGTGTCGAGGTGGTTCAGACCCAGATCCAGGGCCTTTTTGATGAGATCCGGGCTGTCGGTGTTCATGACGCCGAAACTCAGGACCGGAATTTTCAGGCCTGTGCGACCGAGGGTCCGGTAGACGATTTTGCCGCCCGGCTTTTTACCGGCGGAAGACGCGCGGAGCGTTGGAACCGCAAGACCGGCGGCGGCCACGCCGGCCGCGCCCTGGAGCAGAAATTCCCGTCTTTTCATCTGTCAATCTCCCTGAGATTTGGCTGTCCAGTCGATGTCAACCCATGATCGATCAGTTGGTCATTTTCCGGCATCAAATATTACTAATATGATAAATTAACGATTAAAATTCTGAAAAACAAGTAAAAAAAGGTCACGGGAACCCGGGGGCACCCTTGGATGGCGAAGCGGAGGCCACCCCGGGGTCGATCGTGCGACCTTCGGCCCCGGGGTTCGAATGATGTCTTTCCGGCCCGGATGCCAGGAACCCGTAAAGAATAAGTGCCAGGCGCCTCCGAAGTGCCTGGCACTTATTTGTAACTCCCGGCCCGTCCGGCTGTCAGCCATTTGGATACTTCCTTCTGTCGGAAATTCAAGCAGGGCTTTACCCTGTGTCCTCTCAATACAGCCTGCACGGATGGGCCGGCGGTTTCCGGTAGTGCCAAAGATCTAAATCCTTTTTCATCCTGATGGGTGATTGAATTTGAAACTGAAATTTATTATATAAAAAACGGTAAATTATATTGGTGAACCGATTTTTAGGGAGTCTGGGCATGAGCTGTTCTCGGGACGTCAATGATAAAATCGATTTCTCCCGTAACATCCCGGGATTCGGCCCTTCGTATAATGGGGCTTGAACGCATCAATATTAATTGAAGATTATCACAAAAAAGGAGTTGTCAGATGAAGCGAAATCAGTTTAATCAATTTCTATTTTTCTTGTTTGTCCTCTGCACGGTACTGTTCGCGTTTATGCTGTTTACGGAAAAGAAAAAAACCGCTGATTTGAAAAATCAAAATATGGAATTAAAGGGGGAGGTCGATCTATTGAATTTGGCGTCTCAAGACAATAATTCGGATTTGACATCAGCGCAAAAATCATCAAGATTACAGAGCTGGGACATTAAAAGGTTTCAAAAAAACGGGCTGGAAAATCCCGAGAAAGACATAGTGGATGATTTGATGAAACAAAGCCGGCTGATCAAGTTCGAACCCAAACCCGGTGTTTCATGGCGGTTTGATCGAAATGAAACCATCATATTGTCGAATCAATGGGTTTTCACCAAGTTTGATGAGGGGCATATGCTAGGATCCATGCTGCTTCAATACAGCGTGAATAACGGAGCCATCACCTGGGAAGCGATATCGCAGGTTCTGGATTGAGGATCGTTTCCGGAAGACCATCGCATTCACGCATCAGGCGGACAGTTCTCCGCTTAAATAACGATTGCGTCAGGTTGCGACTTTCGCGAATGAAAATTTCGTTGACACCTATGCGAAAATATTGATATAAAGGAGGCACAATGAGCAAGCTGTTAAGAGGAATCACGGCGGGTTGGGGGGCGAAGAAATTGGGAGGCGGATGCCTTTCTACAATAATTATTTTCCTGCTGTTATGGTGGGTTCTGGGTCATTTTGGTATTTTTCAATAATTCCGGAATTCGGAAAACATGAAAACCTTCAAAGGAGGCATTCCATGTCCATCGCCAAGATTTCGGAAATCAGCGCGACGTCGAACAAGAGTTTTGAGGATGCGATTCAACAGGGGATTGAGCGTTCCATCAAGACACTTCGGAACGTTAAAAGCGCCTGGATCAAGGAACAGCATGTCCGACTTGAAAACGGAAAGCTGGCGGAGTATCAAGTCAACATGGCGGTCACTTTCGTGCTCGATGATTAGACCGGTTCGGAAGAGACTTCAACTGACGACCGGACTTTTAATCGCGCGAGTGCCGACGGCGTCCAGGCTGAGAATGGAGCGGGCGGAACCTGGTTCGGGTGATCGGTGCCTGTGAGCAGGACGATCCGGAAGGTTCAGAGCCTGCCGAAGCGGAAAAGTGCCAGGCACCTCGGAGGTGCCTGGCTCTTATTGAACCTTCACGGGCGTTCAGTTCAGGTCACCTCTGCGATGATGCGGGGCGCGATATACCAGGCGATGAGAATGAAATGGCTCGCGCATCCGAATATCACGAAGATGTGCCAGATCTCGTGAAACCCGAACCGGCCCGGCCAGGGGTTCGGTTTCTTGGCGATATAGACGACGGCCCCCAGGGTGAAAAAAACGCCGCCGAGCACCAGCCAGACCAGGGCGCCCGGGGGCATGGTAGCGGTGATCTCCTTGATCGCGGCGAGCGACAGCCATCCCATGACCAGGAAGATCGCCGCGTTGAGCCAGTGGGGCGCCTTCAGGATGAACATCTTGACGCAGATGCCGACAGCTGCGATGCCCCAAATCACGGCCAGCAGGCCCCATTTCCAGAATCCGGAAAAGAAGTGGAGGCAGATCGGCGTGTAGGTGCCCGCGATGAGCAGGAAGATCGAGGAATGGTCGAGCTTGCGGAGCCAGCGGATGACGCCGGGGGTGGACTTCACCATGTGGTACGACGCGCTGGCCGAGAACATGAGCACCAGGCTGACCCCGTACACGGCGAGTGAAACGATCTTGGCCGCGCCCCCGCGGCCGATGACGAGCAGAAGGGCCAGCCCGAACGCGGACACGACCGCTGCCGCGAGATGGGTGAGACCGCTGACGGGTTCGCGGAGTTTGTTCAGCATGCGCGGGACTCCTGAAAATATCGATTGTTCTGCGTCCCGGGGCGGAGCCCCGGGACGATCCATTTGGGTATTCATTGTTCCGAATCGACGGCTGGAATGAGAGCCGGGATTGCCACGGCTCGGCCTTCGGCCGAGCCTCGCAATGACACGCTCTCTTGTATCTGTCCGCTCGTGTAGGAACGATGTGCGGGACCTGGCCATACGATTTTCTAAACGACTGAGAGCCTCCGACATCCTAAACTTGCTTATCCCCGAGCGTCCGCTTCATCCCCCGGATGGAGAGTTTGAAACCCTTGTCCGACAGCGACTCCCGGAGCCGGGACAGGAAGTTCATCCCGTCCCGGTCCGCGCCCTGCATGCCGGACAGGTCGAGTTCCAGGTCCGTATGCCAGTGCAGGAGCGTGTCGCCCGCGTCCTCCGCGGCCTTCGCGTCCAGGTGGCCTTTGAAGAGGACTGTGCCGCCATCGATGCGGAAACGGAAAGACGGTTCCGGTTCCCGATCCGCGAAACGGATGACGGACAGCTCCGGCCGGTCGCGGTACTCGTTGTCGTAATCCAGGCCGTATCCGACGATGAACGCGTCCGGCACGCGGAACCCGATGTAGTCCGCGTCGAACGGCACGACGCGGCGGCGGGGCTTGTCCAGAAGGACGCAGGTCCGGAGCCAGGCCGGACGGCGTTCCATGATTTTTTCGTGCACGAACCGCGAGGTTCGGCCGGTATCGACGATGTCGTCCACCAGCAGGACGCGGCGGCCGTTCAATTTTTCGGACAGGTCCCCGGAGAGAACGGGCGTACCGGAGGAAACGGTGCCCGATCCGTACGAGGACACGCGCAGGAAATCGATGCGCACGTGGATTCCCAGGCGGTTCAGAACCCGCACCAGGTCCGCGGTGAATACGAAGCCGCCTTTCAGCACCCCGGCCACGAGCAATTCGCCGGAATGGACCTCCTTCGCGATGGTGTCCGCCAGCTCCAGGACGCGGCGCTGAATCGCGGCCGCGTCGATGAACGGCGTCAGGATCACTTTGGCGGAGTCGGTCATTTCTGATTGCCCCCCGTATGATACCGGAAATCGTCCGGTTTATTGTAGCATGCTCCGGCCCGAAAGTCAAGCGTTTTTTGTGCTTGAATTTGAACGCCGTACGGATTAACTTCTCCGAAAGGGTTCCAGCCGTGGGACTGGCCGTTCAATCGGGCCATTTCATTTCGGGAAGGAAGCATGAGCGGATTTTATCAGAGCATCGCGCCCTGGTATGACCGGATTTTTCCGGTCGATCCGGAGGCTGTGGCATTCGCGGCGAAGAGAATCGGGATTCCGGCCGCGGGCGCTTCCGCGCCGTCCGTTCTCGACGCCGGATGCGGCACCGGCGGCCTGGCCCTGGCCCTGGCCGGTCTCGGATTCAGGGTCACGGGAATCGACTCGGACGCGGACATGGTCCGGTTGGCGACGGAGAAATGCCGGGCCTTCCCGAACGCGCAGTTCGAGGTCATGGATTTGCGCGATGCGGGATCGCGGTTCTATGCGGACTCCTTCAGCGCCGCGGTCTGTTTCGGCAATACGCTGGTGCACCTGACATCGCGTGACGAGATTTCCGGTTTTATCCGGAAAGTCAGGGGCATGTTGAAGAAAGACGGCCTGTTTCTGGCGCAGATTCTGAATTACGATTGGATTCTGGATCAGGGTTTGACTGTTCTTCCCGCCATTGAGGACGACAAAATCAGGTTCGAACGGACCTACCGGCCGGAAGCCGGTTCGGAACGATTCTGGTTCAGGACCGTTCTGACCGTGAAGTCCGGACCCCGGGTGATCGAGAACGCCGTGCCGCTCATCCCTCTGCGCAGGGCAGAGCTGGCGGGAATGCTGGCGAACGCGGGATTCGGGAACGTGGAGTGGTTCGGGGATTTTAACGGGGGGCCGCTCACGGAGCAAAGCCTGCCGCTGATCGTGGTGGCGGGATAATCAAGTTCAAAGTTCAAGGTTCAAAGTTCAAAGCGAACAACACTTCGGGATAACAGGAAAGGGGACCTCATTCCAATGAAGTCCCCTTAATTTTCTGCTCAATGCGATTCTGACAGGCTGATTCTTTTCTTTGAACTTTGAACTTTGAACCTTGAACCTTGAACCTTGAACCTTGAACTTTGAACTTTGAACTTTGAACTCAGACAGACGAAGAGGATGACCGTCTCAAGAAAAGAATACCGCCAAATCGTACGGGAAAAATCTCTTAAAACCCGCTCATCACGCCTAACACAAACCGGTTTTTCCCGTTTTCGATGTCGCGCGTGTATTCGGCGCCGAGTTTCAGATTCCGCGCCATGAGCCAGGATCCGTTCAATGTGGCCGTGTGATAGGTCTCGAATCCCGACAGGTCCGACTCCACCCGGTTGTACAGCAGGGTCGCGGCCCAGCGCGATTTCACGCGGTCCGGCATGAGAAAGCACTCGACGATGAGATTGTCGGTTTCCGCCTCCGGGGACGCGTTGAAAAGCGGGTTCGAATCCGTCCGGCGGAGGAATTGCGCCGTGACGTCCATCGGCCCCATCCCGAAAGAGACGTCCGGCCCGAAATAGGTCACGTCATTGCGGCCCCATCTGTCTTCCGGTCCGCCTTCCACGGCCCATACCTCTTTGCCCGAGTAATAAAAACCCCCCACCGAAAAAAGACCGGCCACGTCCTGGGCGAGTCGGAAACCGACGTTTTTATAATCATCGTCATCCACGGTCGAGGACCCCTCTTTCGGGCCGTGAATTCCCGAGCCGTTCACCACCAGGGCCGTCAGGTCCGTGCCGGTCTTTTCGACGCCGTACAGGAACATCAGGCCGCGGTCATAGGTCAGATTGATGGAGGACATCCCGGGCCTGATTTTATAGGCCATGTAATCCTCGAAAGTCATGCGCAATTCCCGCTTCAGGAGCGGATCCGAGGTCTGAAACTGGCCGGCCATGACATCCACGCCTGAACCGAACACGTCATTGAAATGGAGGTAGGCGTCCTCCACGCCCGCCACTTCGCCTTTCTCGGACATATAAAAATAAAAATAATACCCGACCTTGTCGGTCAGCGCGCCGCCGGACAGTATTTTCACGCCCCAGGGCGTCTGCAGATCGGCCCTGACGGCCCCGTCCGGATCGATGACGGAAAACGCGTCGAATCGAACGGCCAGCGGGAAGGTCTTGTTCAGCCGCAGCAGATCGTCCCCGGTTTTCGTGTAATCCGACGGTTTTTCCCCTTCCTTGAGCATGAATCCGTCGCCCGCGAAATCCTCGCCGTAGGCTTTCAGCCGGGGGAACGGCTCATGGCAGGTCGTGCAGGAGAACTTGTGCTTGCGGGCGAACGCGGGTATGGCGTGCGCCGGGGTCCAGGACGCCTGCAGGGCGAGAAGACCGGCGATTCCGGATGCCACGATTCGGATTTTCATGAAGACTCCTCCCAGGGGTTATTCCACAACATCGATCCAGGTTTCCGCGGAGTTGACGTGCATGATTTCGCTCTCGTCCTCCGGCACGCCGAGAAAATCGGCGACCGGCTTGACGAGTTTCCGGAAATTCAGCCTGGCGTGGAACGTGACGCGGCCGGGAGCCGCGTCGTCCGGAATGTCCCAGGTGAAGGTTTCGATTTTCGTCTCGCGCGGTCCGATGCGGTAATCCGGTCCCAGGCTTTTCGTGTTCCACTGCATGATGGTCATGCGGCCCTCGGGATCGAAATACGGCATGCGGAAAATGCGGCTTCCGGCGGGCACGCCGTCCCTTGCCACGCCCTTGAAATCCGCCAGACCCTTGGGAATGCCCATGTCCTGGTAGGCGAGGGCTTCGTCCGAGGCAATGGTGTATTCCTCGCCCGGGAATCCCTTCGGATCCACGGGGATGCGGAACTCGCGGCCCGACGCGTCCATGGCCGTGACTTCGAGCCAGAGCATGCGGTCTTCCACCGAACCTGACGGGATTTTATGGCCGGCCTTGGCGTTGAAGAGCTGAACCTGCAGGGTCACGGTTTCGCCCGGTTCGAGCTCGCGCTCGTCCGGATGCATGCGGAGTTCCACTGCGCCGCCCACCTTGCCCGGGTCATGCGCGCCGTGGAACAGGTGCTGGGCGACATCGTCCTCCTCCGCCATTTTTGCGTTCCGGCCCCGGGCCTTGGGCATGTGGCACTTGAAGCAGGCCACGTCCTCCTGCGCGTACGGGCCCTCGGCCCATTCGATCTGCGTGGATTTCACCCAGACACCGAACGGACTTTTCTCGTTGTGGCAGTTGCCGCAGTATTCCGCTTTTGTATAGAGACTGTTGAAACGGGTCTCATGGTAGGGGGAAACCCGGCCTTCCTTGGCGCCGTATTTGACGGAGCCCGGGCTCGACACAAAACTGAAGTTGAAGGGAATGTCCCCTTCAAATCCGCTGATGGTATGACAGACGTCGCAGTTCACGCTTTCGTTGGCGCGCGAGTTCTCGGACGGCCTGGGAGGGGGTGCGTCGCCGGCCATATAGGCCATGGGCGTGTGGCACCCGTTGCACCCATCCACCGGCCCCTTCAGGGACGGCACCTTTTCGGAATGCGGCACGGCCAGGTCGAAGTATTCGATTTCGTCCCAGTGATGGGTGTAGGCCTGGGACATCATGGCCTGCGTCCATTGCTGGTAAATGTCCGAATGGCAGGAGGCGCAGACCGCGGGCTTTTCAAATGAGGCGTAGGGTCTGGTGCCAAAGGCCTTTTCCCCGGAGACGTCCGGAGGCCCGGCCGTGGAAGCCAGGACTGCAGTGAAGAAACAGATAATCGACAGGCGCTGGATCATGGAGCGGTCCTCCCTGGTGGGGTTACTGCAGGTATACTACGAAATAGAGGGGAGATAAACAAGTTCAAAGTTCAAAGTTCAAGGTTCAAAGTTCAAAGTGAGAAGGAATGGGAATATGTCAGGAACGCGGCTATCGTTCTTTGAACCTTGAACTTTGAACCTTGAACTCCACCTGAGGGCCGGCCGCCAATAATTCGAGAAGGACGTATTCCATCCGCATGTTTTTTATGACGTTTTAGCATAAAATACTGCTTGACAATATGGCCGTTTTTTCCTATACTTTTTGAGGGATTTCCGCATCCATCGGAAATTCCTCTCCCGTTTGACTTATACGTTTGTCCCATATCGGTGCGGGATCTTCCATGGCGGTCATCCACAACCCCTGTCGGAACCACCGGAGGAATTATGTGATCGCAGCGCACCCGGCCCTGACCGCTTCTCGCCATTATCCGAAATTTCAAGACTCTTTTCCTTATTCATTCGAGGGACCTCCGCATGAAAGCCATCCGTCTGTTCGTCCTGGGAACGCTGATCGTCCTGTCCTCGGCGGCCGCATTCGCCGGCACGACGGGAAAACTCACCGGCGTCGTGACGGACGCCTCCACCCGAACGCCGCTGCCGGGCGCGACCGTGTTCGTCGAAGGCACGCCCTACGGCGCCGTGGCCGAGAATGACGGGAGCTACCTGGTGCTGAATCTGCCGCCGGGGACGTACGTCCTGCGATGCCGCCTGCTCGGATACAAGGACACGCGCGTGGAGAACGTCCGGGTGTCCATCGATCTGACTACGGAGATCGATTTCAAGCTCATGTCCACGGTGGTGGACATCGGCGAAAGCGTGACCGTCATGGCCGTGCGACCCATGGTGGTCAAGGACCTCACGGCCTCCACGGCCGTGGTCGGCGCCGAGGAAATGGCTTCCCTGCCCGTGACCGAAGTGTCCGAGGCCGTCGAGCTTCAGGCGGGCCTGGTCAAGGACGCCGGCGGCAACCTGCACGCGCGCGGCGGCCGCAAGGGCGAGATCGGATTCTGGATCGACGGCATTCCCGTGACGGACATGTACGACGGTGGAACGGTGGTGGACGTCAACAAGGAGATGGTGCAGGAACTCCAGGTGGTCAGCGGCGCGTTCAACGCCGAGTACGGGCAGGCCATGTCCGGCATCGTGAACATCACGACCAAGGAGGGATCGAACAAAACCAGCGCTTCCGTGACCGCGTACGCGGGGGACCATCTCAGCGGGCATGACAAAACTTTCTATCATATCGGAAATGTGAATCCCCTCGGCACCCGGAACATCGAGGGCAGCGTGCAGGGCCCGATCATCAAGGACAAGCTGTTCGTCTTCGTGAACGGACGCTCCTACCATTCGGACGGTTGGCTGTACGGCGAGCGGCGGTACAATCCCAGCGCGGTGACCGTCGGCCTCACGGCCCCGGGGGAGGCCATCGCCGAGCTCGCGCCGGATTATTACGACGTGAGCCGTGCCCTTCCCAACGGCATGCGCGCGTTTCAGTATGTTCTCGGCACGAACACCTTCATCGATTCGTCGATCACCCGGAGCAATCTCACCCCGGCCCAGGCCGCGGATTCGGCCGTGTTCGGGGACTACTATAACCGCCTGCGGAGCCGGCACACGGCCGGCCGCGGAGACGGCAAGGCCGTTTCGATGCACACCAACGACAAGTGGACCGGCCAGGCCAAACTGCTCTGGCAGGTCTCCTCCGCGCTCAAGTTCACCTACAACATCATTCTCGACAACGTGCTGTACCGCGACTATGACCGCAATTACACCTATAATCCGGACGGCCAGCCGGACCATTTGCGGTACGGCCAGACCCACATCGCCCAGCTCACCCAGGCGCTGTCGACCCGCACCTTCTACAAAATGGGGGTTTCGTATTTCACCAAGGACTACCGCGATTACGCGTTCCGCGACATTCACGATCCCGGCATGGTCCATCCCTACCTGGGCATTCAGTCGCCGTACAGCTACAAGACCGGCGGTACGGCCGACACCCGCTTCCGCAGGAACACCGGCACCTGGCTGGCCAAGTTCGACATCGAGAGCCAGCTCTCCCATACACACCTCGTCAAGACCGGCGTCGAGTTCCGGCGTCACCGGATGTTCCAGGAGTCGCTGACGCTCAGGCCGGTCGACACGCAGACCGACATCAATCTCTTCTTCGACGATCCGTTCATCCGAACCCGCGTCATGCCCGACAGCACGATATACGCCAGCCGGTACACGAACCAGCCGGTCGAACTGTCCGCCTATCTCCAGGACAAGATGGAATTCAAACAGATGATCGTGAACCTGGGGCTGCGTGTCGACTGGTTCGATCCCAGGGGCCAGGTGCTCGCCGATCCGACGGATCCCTCCATCTACAACCCCATCAAACCGCAGAACCGGTACCGCGACTGGGGCACGGACGGCATCGCGGGCACGAACGACGCGGATGGATCGGAGAACAACGGCCTTCAGGACGCCGGCGAACCGGTCGTGACTCTGGCCGAACGGAAAGCGTACTGGTACCGAAAGACCACGGCCAAACTCCAGGTCAGCCCACGGCTCGGCGTGTCTTTTCCAATCACCGAGCGGGGCGTGATCCACTTCTCTTACGGGCACTTTTTCCAGATTCCGCGTTTCGAGCGGCTGTACCAGAACCCGGACTTCGAACTGGGCTCCGGCACGGGGAACGTGGGCGTGATCGGCAACGCCGACCTGAAGCCCGAGATGACGGTCAGCGGGGAGATCGGGCTCCAGCAGCAGCTCACGCAGGACGTGACCCTGTCCGCGACCGGATTCTTCCGCGACATCCGGGACCTGGCCGGAACGCGGGCCGAGGAAATCATCCTGTTCGGCGGGTCGGCGAAATACAGCCGTTTCATCAACAGCGATTTCGGCTTCGTGCGGGGCGTCATTCTCTCCGTCAACAAGCGCTTCGCGGCCGGCCTGTCCGCCGGTCTGGACTACACCTTCCAGATCGCCAAGGGCACGAATTCCGACCCGGAGGCGGCCCGGAACGCGCTTGCGGGCGGGGATCTGCCCGAGGTCCAACTCGTGCCGCTCGACTGGGACCAGCGTCACACCGTGAACGCCACGGTCTCGTACAGCGCGCCGACCTGGGGGGGGAGCATCATCATGCAGTGGGGAAGCGGCCTGCCGTACACGCCGCGGCGCAATCAGGACATCACCAGCCTGCTGACCAATACGCAGATCAAGCCGTCCTATTTCAACACCGACGTGAGAGTCTACCGGGATTTGCAGGTCGGACCGGCGAAGCTCAGCGTGTTCGCAAAGGTGTACAACCTGCTGGACATGCTGAACGAAGTCAATGTGTACGACGACACCGGCCGGGCGGGATTCACGACCGACCGGGCCGTGGCCGCGTCCACGAACCCCCTGCAGGCGGTCAACTCCCTGGACCAGTGGTTCTCCAACCCCTCCCATTACTCGGAGCCGAGGCGGGTGGAGGTCGGGGTGACTTTGGGAATATAATCACAGTTCAAAGTTCAAGGTTTAAAGTTCAAAGGGAAAACAGTTCACAAAAAACCCCTTTTCATTTTGAACTTTGAACTTTGAACCTTGAACTCCAGAAACGGGAGATCGGAAATGCATAAAAAACTGATAGCCATAATTTGTTTATCGATGGTCGCACAAGTTGTCGGGCAGTCCGGGCGGGAGTACCGGAGATCGTCGGTCATGCGGGGAAACCTCGTCAAGACGGTGTTCGGCAACTGGGGCGTGATCGGCCAGCCCGCGGAAAAGGGCGCGCGGGGCGCGTGGATTTATGAGAACAACGGATACATCGGAGACGTCAGTCCCATGGTCGGCGCCGAAATCCGCATGCCGGGCGCGGTGTTCCGCTCCGTCGAGATCTGTCCCGTCTCCCGGCCGACCAAACAGAACGAGATTTCCTCCGCGGGCAAGCCGTGGGGGTTCGAGCCCGTGGCCGGGTATTTCAACGAGACCCAGGAGGGCATCGCGCTCTATTCGGACGACGCCTCATGGCCCGCGACGTGGCCCGATAAAATGGACGACCCGGAGGACCCGGGGTGGTCGGGCTCCTGGAACGGATTTTTCGGCAAGACGACCACCGCTTCCGAGGAGTGCTTTTTCGTCATGGACGACCGGAACGACGAGGAGTTCAATTACTCCGAAAACAACCAGTGGCGCGCGGCTTTCAAGCCGGATGCGAACGATCCTTCGCGGAACGGACTCGGCTTCTCCATGTCGGTGCGCGGCATGCAGTGGCCCGATTTTCTCGCCCAGGACTGCATTTTCTGGCTGTACCAGATCACCAACCACAGCACAACCGACTACGACAAGGTGGTGTTCGGCATGCTCGTCGGCACCTACTGCGGCGTCACCTCCACGGAGGACTACCGCGAATACGACGATGACTACTCCTTTTTCGACGTGGAAAAGGATCTGACCTACACGGCCGACTTCGACGACGACGCCAGCCGTAATCCGCGCTGGCGGGGACCGGTCGGCGTGGTCGGGTACGCCTTTCTCGAGAGCCCGGGCAACCAGTATGACGGCATCGACAATGACGGCGACAATGTGGACGGGGCGGCGCCGCTGTTCACCGAGGCCGATTTTCAGCCCCGCGTCCTGAACGCGGGCGGCCGGGTGGTGCTCATCGACCGGGACTACCGCCGGAGCACGGCCGCGGTTCCCGCGGGCACCACGGTCTTTGTCACGCGGGGCGACACCATCGAAGTGACGGCCGGTGTCACGGCGCTCGTCGAGGGCGATGTCATCCTTCAGGACGGGGAGGAGGTCATCAATCCCAACGCGTACGACGGCGTGGACAACGACCTCGACGGGCTGATCGACGAGAACTACTACCTCCACTATTATCAGATTCGCAAGGATTCCCAGGGCAACGTGCTCATCGACCGGTTCAGTCCCGTCCGTTATTTCGACTATGTCGCGGGCCTGGGACAGGGCGACGCCATGATCGACGAGCGCCGGGACGACGGCATCGACAATGACGGAGACTGGAACATCGAATTCGACGATGTCGGCGCGGACGGCGTGGCCGGCACGGGGGACCGGGGGGAGTCGGACGGACGGCCCACGGCCGGAGAGCCCAATTTCGACCGCACGGACGTGGACGAATCGGACCAGATCGGGCTCACCAGTTTCGAGTATTTCGCGCCGGCCAACGAGTTTTCCATGGCCGACGACGAGGACCTGTGGCGGCGGCTGTCCCCCGGTTATTTCGAGGTGCCCTCCTCGATCATGAACAACAAGCCGGTGCAGGGCGAGGACGGGGACTTCATCTACGGCTCCGGCTATTTCCCGCTCCGGGCCGGGGAGACGCAGGGCTTCTCTCTCGCGCTTGTGTACGGTGAAGGCGGCGGCCCGGACGTGGAAATCACGGATCTGCTACGCAACCGGGAAACCGTCCAGGACATCTACGACAGCGACTACCGGTTCCCGCCCGCGCCTGAGAAGCCGACGCTGAACGTCACGACCGGGGACGGCCGGGTCGTGCTGACCTGGGACCGCAGGGCCGAGAAGTCCATCGATCCGGTGCTGCACGTCAACGATTTCGAGGGATACAAGATCTACAAGGCCACGGACTCGGACTTCAACGACGCCTTCGGCATCACCGACGCGGACGGCAACCCCATCGCCTACAAGCCGCTGGCTCAGTTTGACCTGAAAAACGGGGTCAACGGGTATTTCAGGGCCGGCGCCGATCTTTACCAGGGCGGACGGGGCGCCTCCTTCTATCTCGGGAACGACTCCGGATTGAAGCATTCGTTCGTGGACACGGACGTGAAAAACGGCAAACGGTATTTTTACGCCGTGGTGGCCTATGACCGCGGCGACGCGGACAAGGACGTGTTTCCCAAGGAGAACGACAAGCGCATCGATGTGCTGTCCTCCGGCGAGGTCCGGACCTTCCAGAACACCGCGTGCGTCACCCCCAACGCGCCGGTCGCCGGATATGCGGCCCCCCCCGGCAGCGTCGAGATTCCGGCGGTATCGGCGATCGGAACGGGCCGGGTCTTCCACCAGGTGCTCGACGAGAGCGCCGTGAACGGCCACGCCTACCGCGTGGAGTTCTGGGACACGTCGAACGACGGCATCGACAATGACGGAGACGGCCGCATCGACGCGGCGGATTCGTCCGAAGCGATGGTCCCGATCACGACTTCCTATTCGGTCACGGATCTGACGGGCGAGAGCGAGTCCTTCGTGTCGCGCGACACGGTCGCGGTCCGGCTCACGCGCCAGAATCTGGATGCCGCTTCGGTTTCCGTGTCCGATGCTTCGGGCGCCCCGGTGCCGGCGGACCGGTACGTCCTGGACGCGGACAACGGCCGGATACAATCGGCGGTTCCGGGCGGCCTGGCCCGCGGCGGCCTGTACACCATCACCTACCGGTACAGGCCCGTGAACCGGAGCCCCCACATCGAGCGCAGTCCGTGGGTTTCTGAAACGCTCGACACGGACGTGTTCGACGGCGGCCGCATGTCCTTTCAGAACGTCTGGGTTCCGGTCATCGACACGCTCCGGACGGGGTGGAAGAATCCGTCCAAGGCCTACCAGTTCTCCATGCGCGTCATCGACACCTATTTCGACGAGGACCGCCTGCTCGGCCTGGCGCACCCGAGCGATTACCGCATCGAGTTCGCGGACGGCATCGTCGACACGTCGATGGCCCTGCCGGAATTTTTCATCGACGGCATACCGGTCAATTTCAGGATCGTAAACGAGACCGACGGCCGGACCGTGGACTTCATCTACAACAACACCATGGGCAACCGCAAACTGTCGCCGTACGACGAAATTGTCCTGGTGGAATCCGGCCTGAACGGCGCGCCGCAGTACACGTGGGACCTGGTGTTCACGCACCGCCGCGACTCGGTGTTCACCTTCGGCGCCGGCGACACGCTTTTCATCCGGATGAAGAAACCGTTCCGCTCGGGGGATGTCTTCGAATTCACAACCGTGGTGCCGGCTGCGGATCGGGCCGCAGCGGCGTCGGCCATGAAAAGGATCCGTGTGGTTCCGAATCCCTACATCGCGGCCACGACCCATGAACTGCCGTTGCCGCCCGCGGTGACCAGCGGCAGGGGAGAGCGCAGGGTCGATTTCACCCATTGCCCGGCCGGCAGCCGTGTGCACCTGTTCACGTCGCGCGGCGAACACGTGGTGACGCTTCGGCACGACGGCGTCCTGAACGACGGAACCGTGCCGTGGAACCTGAAGACCAAGGAAAATCTCGACGTGGCCGCGGGCGTGTATTTCTGGGTGGTCGAATCCGACGCGGGCACCCAGCGCGGCAAGCTGGCCGTGATCAAGTAATGAGGACTGCCCCGGGCGTGACGCTTTGGGAGCGGTAATTTGGGAGCGGCGCCCCCCAGGGCGCCGTCTGGCGGCTCTTACAGGATATCGATGAACCAAATGAAACACAAAAAAATGCCGCGATTTCTTGCTCCGGCGGCCCTATCGATCGCTCTCTGCGCCGCGTCCTGCGGCCGGAATGCGGTGAAAGCCGAAAGTAACCCGGAGAGCGGCACGTCCGCGACAGCCGATTCCCTGCTCGTTCCCGAGGGTTCAGCCGTCTCCGTGGTCCCCGGATCCGGCGTGTACCGGTTTCTTGAGGGCCCGGCCCAAGACCGGGCCGGGAACCTGTTCTTCACGGACATACAAACCAGCCGGATTCACAGGCTGGCGTCCGGAGCGGTCGCACTTTTCCGGGACCAATCCAATGCCGCCAACGGTCTGATGTTCGACCGGAACGGACGGCTGGTCACTTGCGAGGGCGGCTCAGGCAGGATCACGGCATTGGATCCGGCCACGGGCGGGGTTCTCGAAGTCCTGGCCTCGGAGTACGCGGGGAAACGCTTCAACAGTCCGAACGATCTGGTGATCGATTCAAGGGACGGCATCTATTTCACGGATCCGACCTGGGCCCCGCAGAAGCCGCAGGAGGTCAGCGGCGTGTATTACCGGTGTACGGACGGAAAAATCACGATGCTGATCGAAGACATGAGCCGGCCGAACGGCGTTCAGCTTTCGCCGGACGAGTCCGTGTTCTACGTGGACGATTCCGACCGCCCGCAGGTGCGTGCCTATGACCGGGCCGCGGACGGAACCCTCTCCAACGGCCGGACCTTCGCGGTTCTGAAAACGGCGGCCGGCAGCCGGTCCGCCACGGCAGACGGCATGGCCGTGGACCGGGACGGACGACTGTATGTCACAACGGAAACAGGGGTTCAGATTTTCAAGGCGGATGGGACCTTCCTCACGACCCTTGCCGTGCCTGAGACGCCGTCGAATCTCGCTTTCGGCGGCGCGGACATGAAAACGCTCTACATCACGGCGAGAACGCGGCTGTATGCCATACGCCTGAACGCGGCGGGAATCGAATTTCCGCTGCCTTGAAAAAAAGTTCAAAGTTCAAGGTTCAAAGTTCAAAGAGAGTTGTTCAGGGTTACGAGTCGATAGAGAAGTAAAAGTCGTAGGTCCGATATGCCGGTATCCTTTCGCCGGCTATCGGACAACTCCATGAAAATGTCTAAAAAAAGTTCAAGGTTCAAAGTTCAAAGAGAGTTGTTCAGGGTTACGGGTTTCGAGTTGAACGCGCCATGCGTTATCGCGTGGGAAGTCCTTCATCGTTTGAGCGAACCGGTTTGTTTATCCTTCTTTGAACCTTGAACTTTGAACTTTGAACTTGGTGAATCAGACTTGTACGGAAATCAATCCGATTTATCTCCGGAGAGACTGAAATGAAAAAAGCAATCCGACCGATGCCAATCCTCCCGTCTCTTCTGCTGTTGGGCGCATGCGCCGCGGGTCCTCTGGCGGGCCAGTCCAAGGTGGGCACTACGGCGGTCCCCTTTCTGGGAATCACCGCCGGTCCCCGAGCCTTTGCGCTGGGCGGCGCATTCGCGGCCATGGGCGACGACGCGTCGTCCATCCACGCCAATCCGGGCGCATTCGCCCGCATGCCGCGGTCGCAGGCGCTGGCGACGACGACCAACTGGCTCGTCGGCACCCGGTACAACTGGGTCGGATGCGTGCTGAAGATCAGCGCGGCCGACGCGGTGGGCTTCTCGTTCACCCAGCTGGACTACGGGGACGACGACGTCACCACCGTGCTCGCCCCGGAGGGCACGGGGGAGAAATGGAGCGCGGCTGATTTCGCCCTGGGCCTGTCCTACAGCCGGAACCTGTCGGACCGGTTCTCCATCGGCGGAACGGCCAAGGTCATCCAGACCAGAATCTACCATGAGACGGCCTCCGCCTTTGCCGCGGACATCGGCCTTCTGTTCTATACGCCGTTCCATGACATGCGGCTCGGCATGAGCATTTCCAATTTCGGCACGGACCTGCGGATGGACGGACGGGACCTTCTGCAGAGGATCGATCTCGATCCGGACGGTCTCGGCAACAATGAGGCGGTCGTGTCGAAGCTGAAGACGGAAGTGTGGCCCCTGCCGCTGTTTTTCCGCGTGGGTCTGGCCGGAGAGGTGCTGAAAAACCAGGCCGTGCGCGTGACCCTGCTGGCCGACGCCCTGCGGCCGAGCGACAACACCGAAACCCTGCAGGCGGGCTGCGAGGCCGCCCTCTATGAACGCGTGTTCCTGCGCGCGGGATACAAGTCGATGTTCCGCGAAGACGCGGAGGAAGGGCCCGCTTTCGGCTGCGGCGTCCGCCTGCCGGTCGGCGGAAACGCGTCGTGGCGCGCGGACTACGCGTACGCGGATTACGGCATCCTGCAGTCCATCCAGACCATCGCCGTGGGAATCGATTTCTAGCCCGGCGGCGGGTTTTTATCCAATTCCGCCCGAAGACCGTCCGGTCCGCATCGAAGGCCGGCGGCGCGGGCGCAAAAATGAGCAATCAAATTTAAGGAGGAAAGACCATGAATCGTCGGATACCGGTTTTCATCGCGGCCCTGCTTCTGATCGCAGGCGGACTGGCCGCCCAGGACCAGGCCAAATGGACGCCCGCGGCTCCTGAGCCGGGCGACACGCTCGTGATCACATACGATCCGTCGATCGGCCAGCTGCCCGCCGATTCGGATACCATCAAGATGCACTGGGGCATCAACCAGACAGGCCCCGGCGCCTGGCGCCAGCCGCCCGCCGCGCTGTGGCCGCCGAACAGCAAGGGCTGGTCGGACGGCAAAGCCGTCCAGTCCCCGATGACCAAGCGGGGCGACGGCAAGTGGGAACTCACCGTGGTCACGGTCGACACCTTCAAAACCATCCATTTCGTGTTCACCAACGGGACGCTGTGGGACAACAACAACAGCGCCAACTGGGATATTTATCTCGGCGGCGGCGGCGGACCGGTGCACATGGATTGGATCAGCTTTCAGGCCTATGTCGACATGGGGCCCGCCGTGCAGAAGCGCGGGTTCACCTACGGCGACACGGTCGAGGTCCGGGTGGGCAACTTCAACACCGCGGCCGAGCTGTATAAATTTCCGATGACGCGGGTCGGTATTTCCAGCATATACCGGTCGGCCCTCCTTCCCGTGCTGACCACCATGAACGACACGCTGGATTATTCGTATTTCGCCAAAAAGGACGGAAAGGACAATTGGGAGGTGTTCTACAACTTCTCTTATGAGGGGTTGAACCAGTCCGAGGCCCAGTACCGGCAGGTGGCGGTGACCAAGACCGCCGTGATCGTCCGCGACACCGTGCGCAGCAGGTCCACGGACATCCGGCGGCCGCCGTTTTTCCGCAACAAGGGCGTGCTCGCGCAGGACGTGGCCGTCACGCTGGCCTGCGATCTCCGTCCCGCGTACTGGCACCTGAAGCTGGGCGGCGAGCCCCTGCATGACATCCAGGGCACGCTCGGCGTCTCCGATCCGGACAGCGTCCTGATTCTCGGCGTCGCGGTGAACGGCCCCATCACGGGGTCGTGGAGCAATTCGCTCGGCACCGACTGGGGCGCGCATCTCATGACGCTCGACAACAAGCGCATGGTCGACGACGGCACGAACGGCGACGCGGTGGCGGGCGACAGCGTGTTCTCCATCACGTTCCAGTTCAGCCGGGACAGCGGCGACGTGGTGGGGCAGGAGTTCAAGTTCGGCATCGGCGGCGGCGACAATGAGGGCGGATACGGCAACAACCACGTTGAGAACATCGACGACTTTCTGGCGGTGTCGACGCTCGACGTCCAGTTCGGCAGCATCGACCCGTTCTTCTACTCCGAGTGGGACTACGCGGGGAAGCGGGTGAAGACCGGCATGGCGGCGGACCGCGTGTTCCTGCCGGGACGGCCCTCGCTGGCGCAGAACTATCCCAATCCCTTCAATCCGTCCACGACCCTGCGCTATGCCCTGCCGTCGCGGGGCCCGGTGTCCCTG
>JAFGAX010000218.1 GCA_016933415.1 bacterium | reverse complement strand
TACGCGCTGACGTTTCAGGACAGCGCGACGCTGAACTACCAGTACACGGATTCCGCGCTCTGGGCCGGTCCCAACCGTCACGACGGATACGGATTCCATCCGAGGAGCGGAACGGGCACCATGTCGAACGGCGGCGGCGGCGCCGGCGTGGTCTGGACGATCCACCAGGGCAACTGGGTCAGCACGTGGTCCAACAACGGCCTTCCGATTTCGGGCGTGAAACAGGCGCCGCGGAACGCGGTGATGGCGGCCGGTCTCTACGACTGGGCCATTTCGGTTCAGCCGCTGGGCGACGGAACGAACGAGGTCCGCTGGTACATGGTGAAGCAGGACAACAAGTACTGGTACGGCGGCACGACGATCGACACGTCCGAGGCGTCCGCGAAGTTCAACGGCGTCATTTTCGGATTCAACAACGACCAGGAAGCCACCCAGGTCAATTTATACGAGGTTCAGGTGGACATGGGCGCGCCGATCACGATTCCGGAAGCGCCGTGGGAGCCCTTCTACGTGAATCAGTGGGGCAAGAACGCCAATGCCACGGCCTGGCCGATTCTGAACGACGCGGACTTCCTGGACGGCGACGCGGGCATCGGCAGCGGCGCGCGTCCGACGGGCTGGTCGTCGATACGCGGCGGATTCGAAGCCGTTGAAGCGACCCTGTCGAAGGCGTTCATCGTCACCGGTCAGATGGAGCTGGTCGGCGGAGGCGGCGGCGCGGGATACACGCATTTCCGGTACTCGCTGACCTATCAGGACAGCACCACCCTGGAGTATCAGTATACGGACTCCGCGAAGTGGAAGGATGCCGTTCTGACCAAGCATTACGGATACGAATTCTGTCCGAGGAGCGGCACGGGCACCGTTTCGAACGGTGTCTGGGGCGTTGGCACCGAGGGCATCGTGAACAACGGCAACTGGAACAGCACGAATTCCAACGGCGGCCCGGCGTTCGGGACCACCTACCAGGCTCCACGCAATGCCGAGATGGTGGCTGGCCTGTACAACTGGGGCATCTGCGTCCAGCCGCTCGCCGACGGGACGAACGAGCTCCGCTGGTACATGGTGGAGCAGGACAACAAGTACTGGTACGGCGGCACGGTGATCGATACGTCCGGCGTGACGAAGAAGTTCAACGCGGTCTCCTTCGGGTTCAACACGGATCAGGGAGCCACGCAGGTCAATTTCTACGCGGTTCAGGTCGACCTGGGCGAACCCTTCGAGGTTCCGAGAGCCCCGTGGGAGGCCTACTACGTCAGTCAGTGGGGATCCATCGGCGGACGCACCGGCGGATGGGCGTTCATCCCCGAAGACTTCGAGGGCAATGCCGGCATCGCCGGCGCCGCCCCCGCGACGGACTGGGCGGTTCTCCGGGGCGGTTTCGCCGAGCCCCACACGCCCGCCAAGGACAACGCGCTCAAGGTGACCGGCAAGATGGAGTTCACCGCCGGCGGATTTGAGGCATGGGCGAGTCTGCGTTTCGGAGTCTTCTACGGCGACAGCGCGGGCACACTGGATGTCACCCCGCCCGAAGAGTCGCACTGGATGGGCACCGAGAACCACCACCACGGCTATTTGTTCCTGCCTCCGAGCGGGACCAACACAACCGTGGCCTGGCAGGGAATCGGTCTATCCGGAACAATCGGCGCGGTCGTCGACCGGCCGTGGCTCAGCACCAACGGCGCGAACGACTATGTGCTCGGCAGCGCGGCTCAGGTTCCAGCGGGCGCGGTCGCGGGCGCGGGCGTGTATGATTTCGCCCTGTCGGTAGAACCCCAGGGCGACGGCACCATCGAAGTGCGGGTCATGGTGGTCAACGCGGACAGCAGTTACATGTTCGTGTCCAAGAACATCGACTCGCACGTCCCGCTTGCCGCGACCAAGTTCAACTGCGTGGCCTTCGGCATCAACACGAACGCGACGACCACGGGCATGGCTCTGAAGGACGTGCTGGTCGACATGGGCACCCCCATCGACCTCCCGGCCTGGGTGACGGCTGTTGAAATGGATCCGCAGTCCAATGCGGTTCCGGCGACGTACGCCATGGTGCAGAACTACCCGAACCCGTTCAACCCGACCACGACGATTTCGTTTGCCCTGCCCAAGAGCAGCGAAGTCAGCCTGACCGTGTACGACATGTCGGGACGGGTGGCCGCGGAAATGGCCATGGGCAAGCTCAGCGCCGGCGTGCACAAGGTCGTGTTCGACGCGTCGAAGCTCTCTTCCGGCACGTACATCATCCGGATGAAGGCGGGCGAATTCACCAGCGCGAAAAAAGCCGTGCTGATGAAGTAGTTCTTTTCGATTCCGCAGGACTGTCGGGCTCCTCTCCTGACAGGAGTTGTTCGGTGAATCTGACCGCTCGCGCATTCCCCGCCGCTTGCGGCGGGGAATGCGAGCGAATAAAGTATGTTTTTTTTCACTACAGATAGAAGATTCCCCGCGGCTTTTGCCGCGGGGAGCTTCAATCACGAAAGCAGCCTGTCCGCCTTTCGCGGGCAGGCTGCTTTCTTCTTTGGCGGCGGGGAGGACCCCCGCCTGAACAGGGGAGACGCATGAATTCCATTCGAAACAGTCCGGGCAGGCCGTCGCTCATCTTTTTCATGCTGGTCCTGCTGGCCGCCGCGGCCGTTCCCGGCAGGGCCCAGGTCCAGACCGATGTGCCCGCACTGAAAGACGTGTACGCAAACGATTTTATCATCGGTTGCCTGCTGTCGTACCCGCACATCGGGTTCCCCGACGATCCCCGTGTGCCGGGCCAGGGCGCGGTGGTCGCGCCCCAGGGCGGCGAACTGATCCGGCATCACATGAACAGCATGTCGCCCGGCAACAACATGAAGCCGCAATACACCGTCGATCTCGCGGCCAGCGCGGCGGCCTACAATGCGGCCTCCGCGGAGGACCGCGATTCCGTGGACACGCACCCGGTGGTCCGTTTTAACGGGAATCTTATCGCCCAGCTCAACTGGGCCCAGAGGCAGGGTTTCACGTTCCGGGGGCACACTTTGGTCTGGCACAACCAGACTCCGGGCACCGGTTTCTTCCGGACCGGGTATGCCGCATCCGCGGAACGCCTGAGCCCGGAAAGAATGACCAAGCGTATGGACCGTTACATCGGCGAAGTGATCCGCCTTCTGCACGAGGGCTGGCCGGGTATGGTCACTGCAATGGACGTGGTGAACGAAGCGGTCGACGAAAGCGGTTCGGACCGCACGACGAACAATGAATGGCACACCACCTACGGCGACAACAGCTACATCCGGAAGGCCTTCGAGTCCGCGCGGAAATATACAATCCTGTACGGCGAGAACCAGATGAAGCTGTACTACAACGATTACAACACGCACAGCGCGTCCAAGGCGAACGGCATCGTGCGGATCTGCGGACCGCTGTTCCAGGCGGGCGTTCTGGACGGCATCGGCATGCAGGAGCACGACGGCCTTTCCTCGCCGACCGCCGCCCAGTGGATCGCGTCCTACGACAAGTTCACGGCCGTCTGCTCCGAAATGGCGGTCACCGAACTGGACGTAACCACCGGAAGCCCCAGACCCGACTCCGCCACACTGGAACGCCAGGCCAACCAGTACGGCCAGCTGTTCAAGTGCTTCGTTGAAAGAAGTTATTTCTCCGGCCGGGGAAAGATCATCAGTGTGTCCAAGGACGGCCTGAACGATCAGTACACGTTCAAGACCGAACAGTCCTCGTCCCTGTGGACCGCGAACTACCGGTGCAAACCCGCGTTTTTCGATGTGGTGGCCGTGGGGCGGGGTTACAACACCCTGGACTCGCTCCTCGCGCAATGCGACACCCTGCAGGAGGCGCGTTACACGGCCGAATCCTGGGCCGATTTTGCGGCCGCGCGGGACGCGGCCCTGGCAGCCATGGCCGCGAATTACTCCGCGTCCATTTCCGCGGCGGACGGCCTGACGGGCGCGGTGGACGGACTCCTGGCGGCCCTGGGCGGACTGGTTTCCGCGACGGATACCGTGCGACAGAACCGGACCTCGGGCCCTTCATTCTACGCGCTCGATCCGGTCTGGCCCAATCCCTTCAATCCCGCGGCGACCGTGCCGTACACGGTTCCGCGCACCGGGTCCGTCTCGATCAGGCTGTACGATTCCGGCGGCCGGCGGGTCGCGACCGTGTTCGAGGGCGTCCGCCCGGCGGGCCGGTACGAGGCCGTGATCGACGGAACCGGCATCCCCAGCGGTGTTTATTTCTGCAGGATGGAGGCGGGGGACTTCACGGCCGTTCGGAAAGTCTCCCTGGTGAAATAGGCAACGCGGGTTTCTGGATGGTTCAGGGCCGGCGGATCACGCCGGCCCTTTTTTCTTGACTTTCTCCGGAAATATCGTCATATACGACGGCAACAGGTGCGGTCCGCCATGAAGGAGAGCGCCATGAAGAAATCCATTCTTTTTACGGCCGTGGTTCCCGTTCTCGTCGTTCTCGCTTCCGGTCCAGGGGCCGTCATCCACATGATCGGAGATTCGACCATGGCGGATAAGCCGGATCCGGAAAGGAATCCTGAAAGGGGATGGGGCCAGGTTCTGTCGTCCTTTTTCACGGACGGGGTGTCGGTGCGTAACCACGCGGTGAACGGCCGGAGCACGAAAAGCTTTATCCGCGAAGGGCGGTGGGATTCCGTCCGGGTCCAATTGAAGAAGGGGGACTGCGTCTTCATCCAGTTCGGGCACAATGACGCGAAGATCACGGATTCCACCCGATATACCAATCCCTACACCGGATACCGGCGGAACCTGATACGGTTCGTGAAAGAGTCCAGGGCGAAGGGCGCGATACCCGTGCTATTCTCGCCGATCGTGCGCAGAAAGTTCAATGAGCAGGGTGTTCTGGAGGATGCGCACGGTCCTTATCCTTTTATAATGAGGGATGTGGCCAGGGAGCTGAAGGTTCCCTTCGTGGACATGCAGCTCATGTCCGAAGATCTGGTTCTCAGCCTTGGCCCCGAGAGATCGAAGGAATTGTATTTGTGGGTAAGTCCTGGAGAGTACGAGATGTATCCTGAAGGAAAACAAGACAATACGCATTTTACGGAGAAAGGCGCAACCGAGATGGCCAAGCTGGCGGTGTATGGGCTGAAGGAGCTGGATTTGGATATTGTAAAATGTTTAAAGTAATTGATTTATATTTAAGAAAAGCTCCGGGAGGTGATGAACCTCCCGGAGCTTTTATGTGTATGTCATTATTTTACATATAATTGCAACATTAATCGTCTGGCGTACTATGCAATTCATACACATAATAGTAGTATCAGCATGCACAACTATTTTAAATAATAACAATGCATTATCTGCGTGGAAGTCTGAGTGCTGCGCTCGTATCAAACCTTCGGCTCTGACTATCAGGTTCCAAACTTGGAATCCGGAACATTCATCCCCGTGTCTTCCTCATGAGCGCGATGCTTTCAGAAACCAGGTTCGGCAGGGAACGAACGATAGACAGCCTGCTGTCCGGATCCGATGTCCAGTGCACCGGGAATTCCAGAATTCTGTGTCCGGTTTTTCGTGCAAGCACTATGACCTCCAGGTCAAAGAGAAATCCGTCCGATCGGCAGGCTGCGTATAAAGCGCGTGCAATATCGCCGCTGTAAAATTTGCATCCCGCCTGGGTATCCGTCAGTCCGTCCGGAATGCGGAACAGCCCGGATGCGGCACGCCTGAAACAGTCCGAAGCGATACGGCGGGTCCATTTGCCCGGCCGGAGAATGACGCTATTCGCGTGTCTTCTGGATCCGTGCGCGATCTCGCACTGCCCGGACAGGATCAGGCGGATTCCCGCCCAGACATCCTCGTATGGGATGCACAGCCCGCTGTCCAAGAAACCCGCGACACGGCCGGACGAGGCGAGCATGCCTCGGCGGACCGCGTGACCCTTTCCGCGATGCGGCAGGCGCAGGATTTTCACCTGGACGCCTGCGGACCAGCCTGCGCGTTCAGCCGCATCCGCGGTGCCGTCCGTGCTCCCGTCGTCTGAAACGATCAGCTCTCCTTTGATTCCGCGGTTTCTGAAAAAAGCGGCGGCGGCCGCCGCGTCGCGGGCGATTTTGCCGCGCTCGTTCCAGACAGGGATGATGATGGAGAGGTCCATGGTCACTAGGAATGGTATGTCTTTAGTCGTGTAGGTCCGATATGCCCGGCGTTTCAACGCCGGGCTATCGGACATTTCAGGGATGACGTCCGGAAGGCCCGCGAATAGAAGCGGGCCTTCAATAATACTAAATATATTATTGCTTGGTCCCGCCCCTTGCGAGGCCACAAAGAAAAACCCGTTTACATCAGGCGGGCCATTTCGGACCCGCAACTGAAATGTCCGATAGCCTCGCGAAAGGATGCTCGGCATATCGGACCTACGACTGCCGAAACGAGTTCACGGTCAACGGATGGAGCTGTTGTTTAATCCCGGATCCCCGATAGAAGAATTCGGCCTTCAAAAATT
>JAFGAX010000217.1 GCA_016933415.1 bacterium | reverse complement strand
AAGGTCACGGTGCTGTCCGGGTATGCCGCGCCCTCCGGCTCCACGGTCACGGTCCCCGCGTCTGCCGGGACAACGGTGACCACCAGCGGCAGGGTACGCTTTTCAGTGGACGCGACAGCGACAGGGGCTTGGGTCCACGCAGACACGACGGAGTCCGCCTGGGGCCAGGTTTGGCTTGACGGGAAATAGATCATGGTGTTGCGCACGTCCAGCGTGTCGTGCATCGGGTCCTGCCAGACCTGAATGCCGAAATCCCCATACGACCGCTTGTCGCCCGTGTCACTGCTTTCGTAGGATGAGTCGTCCTTGTAATAGATCGTATGGGAGTTTCCCGGCGGGTTTCCCCGGAGGCTCCAGATGCCGACAACCGATGCGTTCTGGACCGCGCCGGAACCGGACGGGTCGGCTGTGACGAGGTATCCGTTTTCCCCGGGCCAGGGAAGGGACGATTCCGGAGCGTCCGCTTTTCCGTTGATGAGGACTCCGCCGGTGTTGGACGCGTTGTAGAATTTCATGCCCGAAGCGGAGGCGTTCCAGTCACAGGACAGGCGCACGGCCAGGGGATCAAACTCGTCCGCGTCCGGCACCGGAATCGGACCGATGTTCAGCCAGGAAGCCGTGGGTTCGTACACGGTCCTGAAGCTGAGGCTGTCGCTGAATCCGACGTCGTTTCCCAGAAAACTGCCGCGCGCGGAAATGGACATCACCAGAATCCGGTTCAGGCGCACCACCGCGTTCTGAACCGCAACCGCGCGTTTCCTGCCCACCTTCACGCGGATGGAAAACCCCGTGATCAGTTCCACGTCCTGGTCCATGATCTCGCGCAGGATGATGTCCTTGTTGACCTGGGCGATGTGGATTTTCAGGCGGAGTTTCTGCTTGTCGAGAAAGTCGATGTTGTCTCCCCCTGCTCCGGGAAGTATCTTCAGGATTTCCTGAAAGCCGTGGGTGGAGCCGTGGACGATCTGGTACCGGTCCGTTTCCACAAGGTCCTGAACGGGATCGTAGTCGACGTACCGGATGTCCGACAGCGGGAGCGTGGGGGAAAGGAAGGCGTAGACGGTTCCCGCCCAGGCCGGTCTGGCGGGGTCCGTGACCGCGAGGCGGAATCGGGGATTGGCCCGCGCTTCGGCGTTGTCCGGCCATTCGTCTGTGGACGCTTCGTCTCCAGCGTCTTTTGCCAGAAACACGATTTCGTCCGAAGGATCCAGAATTCCGTTTTTCGTTCCCTCGAGCGAGCCGGAACCGTCCGTTTCGTCTATCTGAAAGGGAACCGGCTCCCATCCGCCGTCTCGATGCCTGTACAGTCGGATGTCCGATGCAGGTTGGCCGAGCAGTCCGCCTGCTTCCGCTCCGGTGACGACCACGGTTCTGTCCAGGCCGTCCACGATGGATGCGGCTTCGGACCGCGCCGCGGCCTGCAGGCAGAGCAATGCCGCGAACAGCGGCAGGGATGTCCGTAACGGGTTTTTTTTCACGTTTTCTCCCGGGGTGAAGTCCCCTGTTATCCGGTATTAAATTACGGTATTCAGGGGAGAAATGCAAGAAAAGCGGAATGACCCCGGGGTTGGATTGAGGGGAAAAGTGCCAGGCACCTCTGAGGTGCCTGGCACTTTCAGGCTTCACGGTATCGCAGGGGCGACGCGCCGCGTCGCCCCTGCGTAAAACGGGAGGTTTAAAGCTGAATCACCAGTTCTTTACCGTCATATCTTACCGTCCGGTCCGGATCAGCCGTGACGTCCACGCCGGTCCCGTGATTTTTCCCGACCCGAACAACCAGGAAGGTCCGCTCCTTCAGCATGCCCGGAAAGGACCCTTTGCGGCCGGACACGGTCAGCTTCCGGCCCGCGTCGTCCCAGGCGAAATGGATGGTCGCGTACATGCCGCGTGTATAATTCTGATTGTCGTTCTCGTCCTCATATAATGTAAAGGATCCGTCCGCTCCGGGATAGATCCGGATTTCGAGGGGATCCGCGGGTTTCTCGTCCGAATACTGTATAAACGGCCCCATCGGCACGATGGACCCGGCCCGGACGAACACGGGCATTTTTTCGATCGGCGCGTCCGTTTCGATCTCAACCCCGCCTTCGGCCGTTTCCCCTGTCCAGAAATCCGTCCATGCGGAACCGGCCGGCAGGTAAACGGACCGCGTCTTTTTCCTCTCTTCAGTCTCCGATTCGAGCCTGAACATTCTAGGCGTTTTCCAGAACAACTGCATGCGTGCCGCGCCCGTGGACCGGTTTTCCGTCTCGAGAACGAAATCGTAGCGCCGGCCGGCCTTCATGTCCACGAGCGCGGTGTATTGCTCCGTGCTGGTGTACGCGACCGGCACCACGCCGCCTTCGAGTATGAGTCGCTTGGCGTCGAAGCTTTTCAGATGGAACTGATGCACACCCTCTTCCTGCGGAACAATCTGTCCGGTCCAGCGGATCGCGAAACACGAATCCGTCACGTAATCCGGCCGGCCCGTGTACCAGAACACGTCCACGTTCCGGTCCGTTGTTTCGAGTCCGAGCGTCCGGTATTCCGCGTCCTTGTAGTACTGCGCCGTCAGACCTGTTTTGCCCTCGGGCGTCCGGAACACATCCGGGGGAACGGGAACGGTCGGCTCAGGCGGCCTGTGCAGCATGTATTCCGTCACCGGGCACGCCATGAAGGCCGGTCCGAACATGAACTGGTCATCGATGGCATGCGTCCGGACATCGGCCGGAAAGTCCATGGCCAGGCCGCGCATCATCGTGTATCCGTCCGATGTCACATTCCAGGCCAGGGAATAGATGTACGGCAGGAGCCTGTAGCGCAGGTGGTCGTACCGGATGAGAATGTCCGTGAATTCGCCCATTTCCCATATCTCTCGCGGCGTCTCGGATCCGTGCGAGCGGAAGATGGGACAGAAAGCGCCGAACTGGAACATGCGCGTGTAGAGCTCCTGGTAGGCCGGGTCCTTGCCGCCCTTGTGGAACACGCCGCCGTACGCGCCGATGACGAATGCGCCGATGTCGAATGTCCAGTAGGGGATGCCGGCCATGCAGTGGTTCAGGCCCGCGGAAATCTGCCTGCGGTACACGTTCCAGTTAGCGCCGATGTCGCCGGACCACGTGGTGGCCGCGTTGCGCTGCTGGCCCGCGAACGCAGAGCGGGTGAGTATGCAGGGCCGTTTCCGGTCCGTTTCCGCCTTCAGCTTCGCATACAGCGCGTCCGTCATGACGAGCGAATAGGCGTTCAGGGTCCGCGCCCAGGATCCCGCGGCGTTGCTTCCCATTTTCTTGAGCTCGTATTCCGAGGACTCCTTGGTCAGGGCGTTCACCACGTCCGGCTCGGTGGAATCGATCCACCAGGCGTCTATGCCCGTTGAAACGAGCCCCTCGCGCAGGTATTTCCAGTACAGGTCATTGGCTGCGGAATTGAAGGCGTCGTAGTACTTGAAGCCCGCCCATCCAACCGGACTGTACAGGAATCCGTTCGCGGCCATGTCTTTGTGGATCGCGGTGGCCGGGCCGAGCGCGGGCCATATCGAGATCATCATGTGGTAGTTCATCCTGTGCAGACGGTCCACCATCTCCTTCGGCCGGGGGAAGAGCGCGGGATCGAAAAACATGCCGCCCCAGTTCGCCTGTCCGTTCCAGTAGTCCCAGTCCTGGATGATGTTGTCGATGGGAATGCGGCGGCGGCGGTACTCCTCTGCCACGGTCATGAGCTGGCCGCGATTGTCGTAATGCTCGCGGCTCTGCCAGTAGCCGTAGGCCCACTTGCCGTACATCGGCGCGGGTCCGGTGAGATCGCGGTACGCGGCGATCACACCGTCCATGTCGTCCGCGATGAACACGTAGTAATCCGTTCCATCCCCGAAATCCGAATCAATGGAGATTTTGCCTTCCGGGAAAGAGAACACAGTCTTCGACGCATTGTCCCACAGCAGGCCGTATCCGCCGGTGGAGACGAAAACCGGGGTCGACGCCTCAGTGTTCGACTGGGCCAGGGTCACGGAATGACCGCTGTAATTCATGAGCCCGTCCTGGTGCTGGCCGAGTCCGTACAGGCCTTCGTTTTTGGAAATGCGGAAATCCTGGCGCACGTGAAAGGCCGAGTCGCCGCTGTACACAACGGGTTTGAAAACGGGCCCGCCTTTTTCCGAGATCAGGACGCTTCCGTCCGGTCCGAGGAACTCGACGTTTCCATTGGACTTGGAAATTTTTACCGAGGCCGCTCCGGAACTCAGGGTTATGGATCCGCCCGCGTCTTCGGTGCGGATGTCAAGGCCGGAAGCCGGACCCTGGACCACGCAGAAGCTCGGCCTCTTCGCGGCTTCCCGGCCCATGGGCCGCTTTGTCACGCGGATGGTGTTGTCCGAGTAGAACTGAACGCGAACCGTGGAACCGGCCAGTCCCAGTTCCATGCCGTTCGGGATTGGACGGACTTCAGTTTTCCGTCCGCCGCAGCCGGACATCAGACTTGCGGTCAGGAAAACCAACAAACTTTTGTTTTTCATTTAGTTGCCCCGGAATTTGGTTGTTGAAGATTTAATGCACTTTCAGGATATATTACTACGGGATCTGTTTAAAAATAGCGAGAAAACAGGGCAAAAGCAAGTTGGACGTGTGCGGCATAAGACCCATCTGGATTTTTCAAGCCTGGACAATAAAGCCATGGGTTATCGAATATCCGACTATTATCACCTGTTTTGCAGAAAAGTCACGACTTTTCTGCATTTTCTTGAAGTTTTGTCATGTGTCTGAGGATGATTTTTGGCTTTGAAAAAAATCCCCTTGACTTATACCTTTCTTATACCTATATTTTGCCATGAGCCTTACCGAAAAACAGCAGGCCGTGTACGCCTTCATCCGGCAGTACATGGAAAACACCGACCGGGCCCCGTCCTACGACGAGATCCGGCGGTATTTCGGGTTCGCGTCCTTTCAGTCCGTGCAGAAGCACCTGAAACAGCTCGAACGCAAGGGGGTCCTTCGCATGCCTGCCAAAAACCAGAAACGCAGTCTCACGCTCGTGGAACTGGGCGGCAGGAACGTCATCCTGCCCCTGTCCGGAACCGTGGCCGCGGGCCGGCCCATCGAGGCAGTGGAAACGGCCGAGACCGTGGCCGTGCCCGAGGAGATGGTGGGCACGGGCGAGTTTTTCGCGCTCCGGGTGGCCGGCCAGTCCATGATCGAGGAGGGCATATTCGACGGCGACACCATCGTGGTGCGGAGCCAGAAGAACGCGGAAAACGGCCAGACCGTGGTCGCGCTGGTGGACGGAGACGCCACGGTGAAGAAGTACTACCGCTGGACCGACGGCATCGAGCTCAGGCCCGCGAACCCGGACATGGATTCCATATTCGTGCGCGAGGGCGAGTTCCGCATCCGCGGCATCGTCGTGGGGCTGATGCGGAATTACCGGTAGAATAAATGGAACACGGATTCAACGGATTGGACGGATTTACACGGATTGGATGTTAATGGTTGTTTAACCCGCAACTTGTCGTTTTTTTCCCCGGGATTCCATCTTTCCTTCAGTGAAAATGGGCTGCCAATATGTTGCATGAAGAGATCACCGACAAGATCATTCATGCCTTTTACCGCGTTTTCAATGCGCTCGGTTACGGATTCCTCGAAAAGGTGTACGAGAACGCGATGGCAATCGAATTGCGCAAGAACGGGCTGAAAGTCGAGGTACAGAAGGATATACGGGTTTTGTATGAGTCGCAGACAGTGGGCGAGTATTTCGCGGATCTGTTTGTGGACGACAAGATCATCGTGGAACTCAAGGCCGCGAAAACGCTATCCAATGAACATGAAGCCCAATTGATCAACTATCTGAAAGCCACACGGACTGAAGTCGGCCTTCTTTTCAATTTTGGACAAAAACCGGAATTCAGACGAAAGCTGTTCCATAATCTCTTGAAACAAGGAACGAGATGTCCATCGAAAGGACCCCGCTGATTCAGGACGGTTGAAACGGATATCCGGAGTTATCAATTACCATTTTATTCCTTCTTTATCCGTGTCAATCCGTTCCATCCGTCCAATCCGTGTTCCATTGTTGAAGAGCCATGCTCCGCAGCATACTGCATCTCCGTATCGACGCCTTTCCGGCCGCGGTGGAGCGGATTCGGAATCCCTCCCTCCGCCGCCGGCCCGTGGCCGTGTGCCCGCGGCACTCGCCCAGGTCCGTGATTTTCTCCGCGTCCGCTGAGGCGCGGGCCGAGGGCGTGCACGACGGCCTGCCGGTGACCGAGGCGCTCAAGCGCTGTCCCGGGCTTGTCATCCTGCCGCCGGACGACCCCCTGTACCGCAGGGCCGCGGCCGCAGTGGCGAAGGTGCTCGGCCGGTATTCGCCGTCCGTGGAGCCGGGCGCGTGGGGCCGGTTCCACGCGGACCTTTCCGGAACGGACCGGCTGTTCGGCGGAGGTCCGGACGCGGCGCGCCGCATCCTGGCAGACGTCGGGGAAACCGTCCGGTTCGAAGGCACGGTGGGCCTGGCCTCGAACAAGCTGGTGAGCGGGGTTGCCAGCCGGGTCATCCGCCCGGCCGGCGGCGTATGCCGGGTGCCGGCCGGAAACGAGGCGTCTTTTCTCGCGCCGCTCCGGGTGCGGCTCCTGCCCGCTGTGCGGCGGCACGCCGAGGCCAGTCTGCTGTCGGAATTCAATATCCGCGTCATCCAGCAATTGGCGTGCGTGCCCCAGGCCCAGCTTGCGGCCGTGTTCGGAAGGACAGGCCTGGTGCTCCACCGCCAGGCGCTCGGCATTGACGAGGCGCCGGTCCGCGCCCCGGAGAGCAAGCCCTTTGTGCTGGAGGAGGAGACGCTCGCGGAGGACACGAACGACGACGCGAAGCTCCTGTCCGTGCTGTACGGCATGACCGAGGCCGCGTGCCTGAAGCTCCGCGCCAGGGGCATTCTGCCGGCCACGGCCTGGCTGCACGTCCGTTACAGCGACGGCATGGACGCCACCCGCAGACTGTCGATCGAAAGGCCCACGGCCGTGGACCCGGCGCTGTTCCGGCTCCTCGAGCCCCTGTTCCTCAGGACCAATTCCAGGCGCCAGGCCGTCCGGTACCTGTCGCTCACCCTGACCGATCTCGCGGCCCCGTCGGCCCAGCTCGAGCTGTTCGATGGTCCGTCCGATTCGCGCGAGGAGCGTCTCGTCGCCGCGGTGGAGGCCGTGCGGAAAAGGCAGGGCGCCGCGGCGCTCGGGTTCGGGAGGACTTTCGGGAAAAAATGATCCACCACGGCCGGTAGCCCACGACTTCAGTCGTGGGGTAACGGCGTTGTACGATTTTGTTGTTATTGTTTTACCCCACGACTTCAGTCGTGGGGTAACGGCGTTGTACGATTTTGTTGTTATTGTTTTAACCCACGGCTTCAGCCGTGGGGTAACAGGATTGTGCCGTTTTGATCGCAATTATTTCCCCACGACAGGGTAGCCCACGACAGGGTAGCCCACGACTTTAGTCGTGGGGGGGGTAACGGTATTATTACGTTTTCGGGGAAACCGTTTCAACGGTTTCCCATTCGGAAACCGATAAATCGGTTTTCGGAATGTTTTGTTTTGCGTTTACCCCACGGCTAAAGCCGTGGCTTGAATCGTAAATGTAAAAACGTCTCAATGTCTTGGCCCCACGGCTAAAGCGGTGGGCTGGAAAACAATTTATACAAGGGAGGGAAGGACCATGCCGCATTCAATGGTGAAAGTCTGGATTCACGTTGTCTGGAGCACCCAGGACCGGGTTCCGCTCCTCAAGGGTGAATTCAAGAGCGTGTTGACGGAGCATATCCGTCAGAAAATCGAGGAAAGGGGCTGTCCGGTCCGTATCGTCGGCGGCACTGCGGACCATGTTCACGCACTGTTTGCGCTCGATCCCGAAAAGACGTTGGCGGAGGTCATGCAGACGGCGAAGGGGGAATCCGCCCACTGGTTCAATCAGCAGAAGTATATGCAGGGGCGGTTTGCCTGGCAGACAGGATACGGCGGTTTTTCGGTGAGCCCGCAGATGCTCAAAAGCGTGGAGACGTACATCCGTCGTCAGGAGGAGCATCACAAGAGAATGACGTTCTGGGAAGAGTACGAACGGTTTGTAAAATTGTCCGGTTTGTCTTCCGTCCCCGGGGCCGATGTCTCCGGGGATGAATCCTACCCCATATCCCTTGGCCTCAACGGGTAGCCCACGGTTTTAACCGTGGGGTAACAGGATTGTGCGGTTTTAATCGCAATTATTTTCCCATGACAGGGTAGCCCACGGTTT
>JAFGAX010000216.1 GCA_016933415.1 bacterium | reverse complement strand
CCACATAGAGCAGGCGGCGCTCCTCTTCCGGATCGCAGGAGGATTGACCGTGCAGAGTGTACGGCAGAAGCCCGTCCTCCACGCCCGCGATGAAAACGCACGGGAATTCCAGACCCTTGGCCGCGTGTAAAGTGAAGAGCGATACGGAATCGCCTCCGGTCCGGACCCAGTCGGGTCCGGATCCCAGAGCGAGCGCAGTGAGGAATGCCGGTAAATCCGTTCCGAAGGGGACGGACCGCTCCGCCAGCAGTTCCAGATCGAGCCTGTCCGCCGGTTCCGCGATCGGAGGAAGCGCGGATGCCGCTCTGCCGATCAGGTCGCATACCGGCTCCTTCCCTGCAGCCGACAGCAGGGCGGCCCGGTCCGCATCTTTCAACCCGGAACCTTTCTCTTCCTTTGAACTTTGAACCTTGAACTCTGAACTCTCCCCCCCCCGCCCTGGATTCCCGCTTGAAGAATGCGGGAATGACACACCCCCGGGATCCATTTCGTTTTTCACCCCGGAACCCGAAACCCGGAACCCGGAACCTTTCTCTTCCTTTGAACTTTGAACCTTGAACCTTGAACTCACTTCTTTCAGAGCCTTGACGATTGTCTTCGCGGGCTCCCGCCTGTAAAACGGCTCCGTGTCCGAACGGCGGTACGGGATGCCGTGATCCCGGAACGCCTTTTCCAATGCCGGAAACTGGCGGCTGATCCGGCACAGCACGGCGAAGTCGGAAAAACCCAGCGGTTCCTCCTCCGCTCCGGATGTGATGTCGCTGTCCATTGAAAAAAACCGGACGCCTCCCGCCATCGCCTCGATGGTGCGGCTGATGAACTCCGCCTCGGAAGCGTCTGACGCATTCCGCACGATGCGGACCTTGACTCTTTCGTCCGTTCCGTGGAGATTGGTACTCTCTCCCCCCGCCCCTGGATGCCCGCTTAAGGAATGCGGGCATGACACACTCCCGGAGTCATTTTCATTTTTCGACCCGGAACTCGGAACTTGGAACCCGGAGCTCTTTTCTTGCTTTGAACTTTGAACCTTGAACTTTGAACTTGCTCCCCCACCCTGGATCCCCGATAAAGGAATTCGGGGATGACACCCCTCCCCACAGCGCCATTCTTCCAACCCGGAACCCTGAACCCGGGACCCGGAACGCTTTTCAAGCACCATCCCCGACGCCCTGAGGACATTATCGGGGCACCGGTAGCTTTTCGTCAGCCGGTACACCGTCGTGCCCGGGAACTCCTCCGGAAACCGCCGCAGAAAGTCCGGGCTCGCGCCGCGGAAACCGTATATGGACTGGTCCGGGTCTCCCACCGCCCAGAGATGAGGCGACCCAGCCCCCGCTTCCCGCCCCGCCAGAAGCCTCATCCACTCGACCTGCGCTTCGTCCACGTCCTGGAACTCGTCCACCAGGATGTGATCGTACCGGCCGGCCACGGCCCGTGCCCATTCCGCATCCTCCCGGAACAACTGAAGCGGCCGCGCCAGCAGATCGCTGAAATCAAACAGGTTTCCGGACCGGAGCGCTTCTTCGTAACGGTCCTTCAGCGCTTGACGTTCGCGTGCCCGGCTGTCCGCGTCCGGATCATCCGTCTCCGGTCCGGCTTTTACCTCCGACTGCTTGAGTATTTTCGCGAGGCGCCGGACGTCTTTGGAATCCGGAGACAGGGTATTCAGAAGTTCGAGCGCATCGTCCTCATCCGCAATGCGGAAATCCCGGTCACGGCCGAAACGATCCGGCCGCTCCCGGAGCAAGGCGTGGCCGAAGGAATGGAAGGTCAGGACGGAAGGCATCCGCTTCCCTTCAACCGGTCCCCCGGTGTCCGCGGACACGCGGCCGCGTATCTCTTCCGCGGCCTTGTTGGTGAAGGTAATGGCGAGAATGCGTTCCGGCGGAACGCCTCGGTCTTGTATCAGGCGAAGAATCCGGCAGGTCAGCACCCGCGTTTTGCCCGTTCCGGGTCCGGCCAGGACAAGCGCGGGCCCGCCGGCGTGATCCGCGGCCGCTTCCTGCTCCGCGTTGAGCGTGATGCCGCCGGCCTTCCGCTGTTCATCCCCGACGCCCATGTGTTCGGCCGCACCCGGTCCCGAATCCCCTGAAAACGCCGGGGAAGGCTTCCGCGAAACGGCTTCGCTTCCGGCGCCTGCGTCTTCCTTCCGCGTTTTCATTTTTGCGGATCCGGCCGATCCCTTCCGGTCTCCGGATGCCTCGGATGTCTTCTTTCGCCCCCGCCGGACTGCCGGCCCGGGCAGGCCGGCCGTTCCGATGAACAGGCTCTCCTGGCTGAGCGACTGCCTGTCCTCCGGACCGAACACGCGGATGCGGCCGTATTCGCCGTCATAACCGGCTTCGATGGACACGCGTCCCTCCCGCATCCGCCGGATCGCCTCGACAAGCAGTGCGCCCCCGGTTTTCCGGATATCCTCCGCTTCCGCATCGAGCAGAATGTTCAGTTCGCTTCCGTGCCTGCGGATCAGGGCCGCGTAATCGGCCTGCACGGCCTTGCTGTGCGGACCCGTGCCCCGGATCTCGGACAGCACTTCGCAGAGCGGAATGACGGACCAGAACTGCGGCCGTCCGGCTTTCTCCTCCGGCCCGCTGCGGTCCGCCAGCTGATGCACCCGATTGAGCACACCGACGGTCACCTTTTTCCCGCAACCGGGGCATATTCCGCCGTGCCGCTCCGTCTCATCCGGCGTCCAGGAAACACCGCATTTGCGGTGTCCGTCATGGTGGTATTTTCCTTCCTGGGGGAAAAATTCCACGGTTCCGAGAAAGCGGCCGTCGTCCGGATTTTTCAACGCGTCCAGCATGCCGGGATACGACAGCTCCGTGTCGAACCGGTTCGCCTCGCGCCCGAGTTTTTCCGGAGAATGGGCGTCTGAATTGGAGATGAGGGCATAGGGATCGAGTTGACTGCACAGCCAGTTCATCGGCGGGTCGGAGGAAAGCCCGGTTTCCACCGCATGGATATGATTCGACAGATCCGCGTAACAGTCGCGTACCGAATCGAAGCCGGACTTGTCGCCGAGCGCCGAGAACCACGGTGTCCAGATATGGGCCGGAACGAAGAAGGCGTCCGGTGAAGCGTCCAGGCAGAGTTCGAGCAGGTCGCGCGAGTCGAAACCGAGAATGGGCCGTCCGTCCGAGGTGATATTGAAGTCCATGGACCGGAGCCGGCTCTGGATGCGTTCCACGCTTTCGAAATCCGGCGCAAAGACGACATTGTGCACCTTGCGCACACGGCCCGCCCGCTTGTAGATACAGCTGATCTCGGCGGTGAGCATGAAACGTACGCCGTCGTCCGCGTCCGCCGGGCCTCCGAACACGGGCAGGCGGAGCGCGGGCTTGAGCCGGTACAGGCCCGGTTCCGCGGGATCGAGCTTGGCCTTCAATTCCGACACCCAGCCCGGGTGCGTGAAGTCGCCGGTTCCGACGACCCGGATGCCCTTGATGCGGCCCCATCGGTCGAGATGCTCCGGCGTGAGCAGGCCGCTCGTGGCGATGGAAAAATGAGAATGGATGTGAAAGTCCGCGATGAATTTCATCGCGACAAGTTAGGGACAGGCGGGGGGAATGTCAACTGAAAAGAGAGTTCAACGTTCAAAGTTCAAAGTTCAAAGTTCAAAAAAAGAAGTTCTCAACGGAAATCCTTGATCTCCATCTTCTCCTTCTGATGGTAATTTAAGAAGGGCTTAACTGTGTGTCCACTAAAATATAGCAACTCCAGTGTCCACTAAAATATAGCAACTCCACCTTTGAACTTTGAACCTTGAACTTTGAACTGAATAGAAAGCCGGAGTAATAGAAAAGGGGCCCCTCAGGGACCCCTTTGATTGAAAACAAGCAGGCGGCTCGCGCTTACTCCACGCTCACTTCGATCTGCTTCGGCTTGGCCGCCTCGGATTTCGGAATCTCGATGCTGAGCACGCCGTTGTCGTACTTCGCGTGAATCGCATCGCCCTTCACGTTCTCGGGCAGGCGGAAGGATCGTTCGAACTTGCCGAACACCCGCTCCACGGAGTGGTAATTTTTCTTCTTGGTCTCGGCTTCCTGCTTCTTTTCTCCCCGGATGGTCAGCAGGCCGTCCTCAAGCGACACCTGAATGTCTTCCTTCTTCAGGCCCGGAACCTCGGCTTTCAGCTCATAGCCGTCCTCGGTTTCCAGGATGTCCACGGAAGGATTCCACACAGTGTCGCGGCCCAGGCCCAGACCGTAATTTTCGAAAAAAGTTTCAACATCCAGCGGAAGCGAAGCCAGATGTCGCGCGGGATTGTAGCGGACGAGTGTCATGGTTATTCTCCTTTCACTTCTCAATTTTTCGATTGATTTCCGTCAGCTGATCCATGATCAAGCAATAGGAATGCCAGATTTTTTTCCGCTCTTCTTAATATTTGTTTTTTAATTTCTTAAATATGAAAAAAAGTAATTATTAAATACAAACATATTCATGTCTTTTTGACCTGCTCAATCAAAAACTGTCAAATTTTCAGGACGCACTGTCGTTTTTGGCATAGTACGGAACTCCAGAAGACCGGAGAAACCACCTTCAGGAGGCCCCCTTTACTTATCGATTTAAATTCACTATATTGGTAACTTAGCCATGATTATCAGAATGAAAAAACGCTGGCACAGAGATGGTGGATATAAAGATATCCTCAGGCTGTCGCTTCCTCTCATTTTCAGCCAGGGATCGCTGACCATACAGGCGGTTGTGGACCGCGTCTTCCTTTCCTGGTATGCGCCCGAGGCCCTTGCCGCGGCCATGCCTTCCGGCATGATTCAGTTCACCATCGCCTCCATCTTCATCGGAGCCGCGGGTTATGTCGGCACATTCACGGCCCAGTACTTCGGTGCGGGCCGGCATGACCGTATCGGTCCCGTAGTCTGGCAGGGATTCTATTTGTCTCTCGGGGCCGGTCTCCTGGGCCTCCTGATTCTGCCTTTTTCCGGATGGCTGTTCAGATGCTTCGGTCACCCGGCGGACATCCAGTCCCTCGAGCGGATCTATTTCAACATCATGATGTTCGGCCTTTTCCCCGCAGCCGCGTCGTCCGCGCTGTCCAGCCATTTCAGCGGCCTGGGGCGGACCTGGACCGTGCTCCGGGTGACCCTCGCCGCAACTTCGTTCAACCTGTTCTTCGATTACGCGCTTGTCTTCGGCAAATGGACCTTTCCGGAAATGGGAATCGCGGGCGCTGCATGGGCCACGGTGCTTTCCCAGATTCTGTCCTTGGCTCTGTACGGCGCCATCGCCATGGGGCGGGGGGACGGCGACCGCTTCGGATTCAGAACCGGCTGGCGGCCGGACACGCGGCTGTTCCTCAGGCTGGCCCGTTTCGGTTTTCCGAACGGCCTGCATTTCGCCCTGGAAACCTCCGGATTCACCCTGTTTTTGATTCTGGTCGGCCGGATCGGCACGGACGCGCTGGCGGCCACCAACATCGCGTTCAGCATCAATCACCTGGCGTTCATGCCCATGTTCGGCTTCGGAACCGCGGCTTCCATACTCGTCGGACAGCGGCTCGGCGAGAACAGGCCCGATGACGCGGCGCGCTCGGTACGCCTCATTGCCGAGATGACCTTCGCCTACATGGCGTCCGTGGCCGCAGTCTACTTTTTCGCGCCGGGCGTCTTTCTCTCGCTATTCGCGGCCCAGGCGGACCCGGAACGTTTCGCCCCGATCGCCGCGGCCGCGGCCCGCCTGCTGAAATTTGTGGCTTTCTATTCACTGTTCGACACGGCGAACATCGTGTTCGCGTCCGCCGTGAAAGGCGCGGGTGACACGCGTTTCGTCATGTGGGTGTCCATGACCCTCTCCTGGGCCCTGATGGCCCTGCCTTCCATCGCGGCCGTGCTCTGGTGCGATCCGTCGCTGGAGACGCTTTGGGCGTTCGCCACCCTGTACATCTGCGTGATCGGCGTCGTGTTCACCGTGCGGTTCATCCGGGGCAGATGGAAGACGATGCGGGTGATCGAACCCAACCTGGTCGGCGAAGAAGTTCAAGGTTCAAGGTTCAAAGTTCAACGGTAAAGCGGACTTTCCTGATTTAAATTCAATTTCGATAATCCCTTTGAACTTTAAGCCTTGAACTTTGAACTGGTTTTGAAAACATTTCCCGTCCTTCCCCGTATAAAAAACAGCTTGATCCTTGCAGACCGAATATGTAATTTCCACAAACGAAAACGGAGCGGCCGCCAATGGGCATCACGGGCTTTCTGCGCAAACGTTACACGGAATGGAATCTGCGGCCGATGGACGCGGTCATTCTCGCCTATCTGGCGCTGATCGGGATTCTCGTGGTGCCTTTCCACCGGGACGTCCGGAACTGGGCCGCCGTGCCCTTCGTGCATGCCGGGCTCTGTGCCGCCGTGGTCGGTCTGATCCGGTGGCAGTCCAGTCGCCCCGGCCCGGTGCTCGATTTCGTACGGACGTTCTATCCCGTTCTGTGGATATGCTTCGCCTGGACCGAGATGGACAACCTGGTGACCATGATTTTCCCGTACTGGGCGAACGGCTTCGTCGTCCGGGCGGACCTCCGGATATTCGGGGTGCACCCCACCGTGTGGGTCGAGCGGCTGTTCCGGCCCTGGCTGACCGAACTCATGAACTTCTTCTACACGATCTACTATTTTTTCATCGCGGCAATCGCCTTCCCCCTGTATTTCCGGGGGAAACGGAAGGAAACGTTTGAATTTCTCTTTCTGGTCACCTTTACTTTCGCGGTGTCCTTTCTGTTGTTCCTCATTTTCCCGTCCGAGGGCGCCTGGGTCATTCTCAGGGACAAGCACACAGTCGAGCCCGAAGGCGGACTCTTCCTCCATTTCATCCAGTGGGTTCAGTCGAACGGCACGATGCGGGGCGGCGCGTTTCCCAGTTCACATGTCGCCGCCGCGTTCACCATTACGCTGGCCGGCTTGCGCTACAACCGTCCCATGGGGCTCGTCATTCTGCCGCTCGCCGTGGGTGTCGCGCTGGCAACGGTCTACTGCCGGTATCACCACGCCGTGGACGCCATCGCCGGTATCGTCAGCGGCATTCTGCTGTATGGAATCGGACGCCGCATTCTACGCCCGGCCGTCCGTCCGCTTCCGGGACAGGGGTGATTTCGCGTGCGGGTTTTCCAGTTCGCCTCCGCCCGCACCTGGTCCCGGTCGGCCCTGACGCCGCATGACATCAACCGCGTGCTGGAACGTGTCGCGGAAGGAACGGACACGGGGAACCTGGTGGTCTCCCTGTACCTCCTGCCCGGCATTCACGCCAGCCGTGGCACGGCTTATGTTCACCGCTGGATGACGCCGGACGATTTCACGACCGGCCGCGGCAATTGGAATTGCACACTCCGCTTTGGCGCTCCGGACAGCCTTCCGGACCGCTTCAAGCTGATCCGCATGCGGCTCGACCCGGACCCCGCCACATACCCGCGGGACGAGCGGGACGGCTACCGCTGGCTTTTCCGGTACGGCGCATTCCACGACCATCTGGCGACGCTGTTCGGCCATGAATTGCACCACTTCAGACGACATCACCTCGGAATGCATCCCCGGGCAGGGGAACATGCGGCCAACCGCTGGGCCCTGGAGCAGGCGGTGCGGCTGGGATACGATGTGCGGGGGAAACCCGGGCCACCGGCCCGGCGGCGGCCGGTCTCACAACTTTCCGGGCTGTTCGCGGGCCGGAGGAAAAAGACGGATCCGTACGCGGCGCTAAGACGTCTCAAGGCGGGCGAACGGATCCGTATCGACAGGGATCCGCGGAACCGTTACGCCGGTGAGCCGGCTGAACTGGTACGTCCGGTCCGCTCCAATGCGAAAAGGATGGTCATACGCACACGGGACGGAATGATCTGGCGATGGCCTCTCGCATGGGTGGGCGTTTTCGAGCCAGCCGGTACCCCGACGTTTTTCAATGAGCATACTATTGAAAATCAAAAGAATTTAAGCAAACCGCAGCGTTTTCGATAAATACCTGTATATTATGCAATAAGCTGATTCTTCGGGGAATTCCTATCCCAACCTGCGGTCCTTCTCCTCCACCCTCCCAGTCGTTCTTTTTGGTGTAATAATTGCTTGTTTCATGAAAAACAGGGATTTTATCCCGAATCCTTTCAATTTTGAAAGGATTCAGTGTCTGTTTTCACTTGAATCCCGCGATTTGCATGTGTATTTTCGGACGTTAATTCGATAGGGGAGCGGATCGAATGCATTCCCAGCCGGCTGTTCTGTTCAAGCGGAAAACATTGGACGTTGCAGTCACAGGTTGTCTCACGTTCGGCTTGCTGATTCTTTCCATTCTTTCCTTCCGGAATCATTCCGGACCCTGGGCCACGGCCGGCATTCTTCTCGGCGTGATCACCATCCTGCTGGCGGTCCGTCTCTTCATCGCCCTCAAAAAACCCTATCTGGATCTGACCGATAACCGGGTCACCGTTTATAACGGCCTTCTTCCCAAAGCGAACCATTATTCACTCGAGCACATACAGGGCGCGCACACCAACCGGCCCGAGACCTACATTGAACTTCTGGGCCGCGAAGATGAGAAAACGGTCAGGATCGACCTGCATCCCCTGGACAAAGCCGACCGGATCCGCTTCATTTTTCTCGTGGAATCGAGCATCAACCGGAAGTTCAGCCACAGGCATCGTTGAAGAAGTTCAAGGTTCAAGGTTTAAAGTTCAAAGAGAAACCAAAGACAACATTGCTGACCCTCCGGTGGAATCACATCTAAAATGCCATTTCCCCCTTTGAACTTTGAACCTTGAACTTTGAACTATCCAACGGCTTGGATTCCATGAAAACCCTCAAACTGATCTCCTGGAACGTCAACGGCCTCCGCGCCGTGTACCGCAAGAATTTCATGGAATGGTTCCGTTCCGAAAACGCGGACGTGGTCTGCCTTCAGGAGACCAAGTCGAATCCGGACCAGCTTCCGGAGGAACTGCTGACGGTTCCGGGGTATCAGGCCGCATTTTCCTCTGCGGAAAAGAAGGGATACAGCGGCGTGGCGGTGTACAGCCGTCCGACTCCGCGAAAGACCGCGGAGACTTTCGGAGACACCGCGTTCATCGGAGAAGGCCGCGTTCTGGCACTGGAACTGGAGGCGTTCAGGCTCTACAACATCTATTTTCCCAACGGCAAGGCCTCGGCGGAACGCCTGCGATACAAGATGGCGTTCTATGAATCATTTCTGACCCGTCTCAGACCAGCCCTCCGCAGAGGTGAGCGGATCGTCGTGTGCGGCGACGTCAACACGGCCCACCGGGCGATTGATCTCGCCAGGCCGAAAGAGAACGAAAAGACGTCCGGATTTCTGCCCGAGGAGAGGGAATGGATGGACCGTTTTCTCGATGCGGGGTTCTCGGATACCTTCCGGATGTTCGAGCCGGGCGGCGGGCATTACACTTGGTGGGACATGAAAAGCGGGGCGCGGAAGCGGAATGTGGGCTGGAGAATCGACTACTTTTTCGTGAGCGCCTCTCTGAGAGACCGCGTCCGGAGCGCGGACATCCTGAAGGACGTCGAGGGATCGGATCATGCACCGATACGGCTGGAGCTTGAAATCTAGTTCAAAGTTTAAAGTTCAAGGTTCAAAAAAAAGCGGATTTGTTTCCGCTTTTATTTTTCACCTTTGAACTTTGAACTTTAGACTTTGAACTTCATTTATCCTTCCGTAAAACCTCCCGCATCGCCTTCAGCAGGTCATTGAGTGAGTAGGGCTTCTGCAGGTAGCGGAAGCCCTTCTCAACGATCAGAGGCCACTGGGATTTTTGATCGGTGTACCCGCTGTTCAGCAGAACAGCCAGGTCCCGGTTGCGGGCCTTGAGGTTTTCCACCAGTTCGATGCCGCTGCGGTCTGGAAGCACGACGTCGCTGAACACCATGTCAAAGGCGTTCTTCTCACGCTCGAAAACGGACATGGCCTCCTGGGCGCTGGTCGCGGTGTCCACCCGGTAACCGGACTTGATCAGCGCTTTTTCCGTGTATTCCCGCACGCTGTTCTCGTCCTCGACCAGCAGGATCCGCTCTCCCCTGCCCTGCAGGTCCCCGGGCGCGGCGCTCTGGGGCAGTTCGGCAACCGCCGATTCCGACACGGCCGGCAGGTAAACCTCGAAGCGCGCCCCGTTTCCGGGCCGGCTCGTCACGTTGATCCACCCTTCGTGCTGTTTGACGATGCCGTAGACCACCGAAAGCCCCAGGCCGGTTCCGCGGCCCGGACCCTTGGTGCTGAAAAACGGTTCAAAAATACGCGACAGGGTCTCCGGCGTCATGCCGATTCCGGTGTCCTGCAGGGTGAGTCGGACGAATTGCCCCGGCCGTGACTCCGGTATATGCCGCGATTCCTCCGGCGAAATCACAATATTGGCGGACCGGATCAGGAGCTGGCCGCCTTCGGGCATGGCGTCACGCGCGTTCACCGCGATGTTCACCAGCAGCTGCTCGATGGTTCCCCGGTCGGCCATGACGCTCCAGGGATTCTTGCACAGGGCCATCTGGATCTCGATGTCCTCGCCGATGAGACGGCGCACCATCTTGTGGAGGTGCTCGATCGTCTGGTTGATGTTCAGCGGGGTGTATTCCATCGGATGCTTGCGGCTGAACAGCAGGAGCTGGCGGGCGAGATCCCCCGCACGGGCGGCCGTCTGGTGAATTTCCTGCAGCGTATTGCGGATCGGATCACCGTCGCGCACGTCCAGCATACCGAGATCGGCGCTGACCTGGATGGCCGTCAGAAGGTTGTTGAAATCGTGCGCCACGCCCCCGGCCAGGATGCCCACGGCCTCGAGCTTCTGCGCGTGGAGGAGCTGGGCCCGCATTGTCTCGTTCTCCTCCTCCGCGCGGTTGCGCTCGAGCCGGGTGCGGAGCGCGGTGACCCCGAAGGCCAGGTCATCCGCGAGCTCCTGCATGAGGTCGATCTCGGAATTGTCGAAAGCTTCCGGATCCAAGGAGAAGATGCACACGACGCCGTAGATTTTTTCCCCCGCGGTCAGCGGAAGGGCCAGTGCGGAGGTGAACCCCTGTTCCACGGCCGGACGTGTCCATTGCGATTCCGGTGCATCGCCGCCGGTCAGCGGAATCCGTCTCGGCCGGCCGCTCCGGATCACTCCGAAAAGCGGATTCCCGCCGTCCCCGTCCGAACCCATGGATTCCGGAGAAAAACCGTAATCCGCGCGGCCGGCGTACGCGACGGGCCGCAGGAGGCCCGAGCCGTCCGGATCGGCCAGACCGACCCAGGTGAAGGGATAGCCGCCCACATCCACGAGAATGCGGCAGACGCTGTCGAACAGCGCCTTTTCCTCGGTTGCCCGGACCATGACCTCGTTGCATTGCGACAGGGTTTTCAACGCCCGGTTGACCCTGAGCAGTTCGTCCTCGACGTGGCTCCGCTCCTCGTTCTCCCGCTTGAGCATTTCATAGGACTGGACCAGCTCGGATGTTCGCTTCCGGACGAGCTCCTCGAGCTCGTCATGCGCCTTCTGCAGCGCCTGCTTGGCCCGCTCGCGCTCCTCGAACAGGTTTTCCGCGTAGACGCTGAACAGCAGCATGACGCAGACGGCGAGCAGGCGCATCCAGACGCTGACAAGGTCGGGCTGAAACAGCCGCTCGAGCAGTCCGCCCTTGTGAAAAACGATGACATCGCGGAACGCCTCGAGTACCCAGTACAGCAGGCCAAATCCGAGCCCCCGCCAGACCATGCCGAGGCGCCGGAGCCGTTTCTGCGCCTTCACGTCCGGCACATCGAGCTTCTGCTTCAGGGACTGCGCGTAGATGCCGAAGAGGAACAGGATGCAGACGATGAGCATCCGCATCCAGAAGCTCATCAGGTCGGGTTTAAACAGGCGGCTCCAGATCGTGCCCTTGTCGAACACGATGACGTCGCGCACCGATTCCATCACCCAGTAGAACAGGCTGAAAAAGGCGCTGATGAGGATGAAATTCATGGAGCGCGAAGTCGCATTTCCGGCAGCATTCGGAACGGTCATGGGGGAGTTCTTTCCTTCCGGGTCAGGACGAGCCGCGTGTCCGGGGACGGTGTCAGGCGGTCGGTTTTCATCAGGAGGAAGGCGCACGGTTCATTTTCCGCAACAGGAGCTGGGGAATCCGAGTATTCCATCTTAAAAAATGAGGATGAAAAAATCAAGCGGTATTTATTGACGCCCCGCCCGGACACCGGACACGAGACGGAACGCAGTCGTTGGCCGGGTTCAACGATCAGGCGTCACAGGTTCACGGCTGCTGCGAATCGAACACTCCGGAAGCGCCGGACCTGAAGATGCCTCACGGCGGCGGTCATCCGCAAGGGTCCGCCGCTCCGGCCGGCTCGAATCCCAGCACTGCGGTAACGGATTTTCTCGGAATCATCAGGGACGAAGGCGTGACCGAAATGCCGATGAGCGTGCCGCCGCTGGCCCGCACCAGATCGGTCTGAATCGTGAGCCGCCAATCCCCGTAACCCGGACTGAAACGGGGCGTCACTTTCCATCCGTTCTCTTCGGCCCGATTTTTCAGAATCTTCCAGTGCAGTTCGTCCACTGCCGCTTCCACGGTTTCGGAACCGATTGCGTCCAGCATGTAGGCCTCGGTCATCTCCCCCTCGTCCATGCCGGCCGAAACCGCCCTGTCCAGGGCGATGCCTGCCGTGGCCGCGAGGCACACGACGGAAGGCGCGCGGCGCAGAAGTTTGGCGACCATGGCGCTCTCAATGCTCAGATCCGAACCCTTGAAAAGAATGCGGAAGCCGTCATTCGAGGCCACTTCCAGAATCCGGTGCGAAGTCCGGATGTCCATCAGCCGGCCCGCCTCGGCCATGGCGCTGTCCAGGATTTCGTCCATGCCGCCGGACAGATCGTGACCGGCGGACGGATATCCGAGCCGACGCATCACGTCCCCGACCGGAATCGGCACGTCCGGGAACTGGATCAGAACCGGATCCGGCGACGGAAGAATTCCTGATGGAATATTAACGCTCATGTGATTTTCTCCATACGCAAGCAGGAGTCCCGCAGGCCTTTCCGGACGCGTCAACCATCCGCCCGCTTCAGGTGAATTCAGAAAGCCGCTTCCGGAACGCCCGGTCCTCCATCGGCCGGATGCCGGATTTCAGCATGCCGTTTCCGTCTGCGGCCAGCGTGCCCAGTTTCACGTACCGTCCGTATTCGGCCGGCCGTGTCAGCGCGAGAAACGCCGCGTGGTTCGACACGAGCGGATCCGCGTCCTTGGCGATCAGGCCGGTTCGCACGGCCTCGTCCCAGCTCACGGTTCCGGGAATCGGAGAAAAAGCCGCAAGGCTGATGCGCAAACCCAGGGAAAAAACAAAGGCCAGGGTCTCAGCCGTTTCCGCGATCGGCTGGCCCGGCAGTCCCATGATCGCGTACGCCCCGAGTTCGGCCGGTCTGTAACCGGCTTCGACGAACCGTCTCACCGCTTCCTTCAGGCTCTCCGCCGTGACCTTGCCTCCCATTTCTCGGAGACGATCGGGATTCACGGTTTCCATACTCAGCCGGATGGTCCGGAACCCGGTTTTCCGCATCAGAACCGCGGTCTCCCCGTCTATCCAGGACGGGTGCATGCCGTTCGGCGCGTGCAGGCGAAGGGGCAGCTGCTTCCCGGCCAAAAGCTTGAGAAGCGGCAGAAAATGCTCCTCTTTGCGGAACAGAAGCGCGTCGTCCACAAACGCGAAATCAACCGTTCCCTTTTCCCGAAAAAGGCTCTCGATCTCCCGGACAACGCACTCCGGACTGCGCGTCTTGAAACCGCCGCCGGTGAGCAGGTGCGATGCGCAGAACGGGCACCGGAACGGGCATCCTCGCGAAGTGATCAGGGACGCGGAGCGGAGGACGGGATACAGATCCTGCGCGGGAGCCGGAAACGGTTCCGCATCGGCGGCCCGGGACGAATCGATGCGCAGTCCCGTGATCGCGGCCACGGCTTCCAGGCCGGTCCGTTCCCCCTCTCCCGGTATCACGCGATCCGCTCCGGACAACCGCCTCGCATGCTCCGCGCAGAGCGTGGCGTAGATGCCGCCGAGCAGAACCGGGACGCCGGGATGGCGTTCCCGTATGCATGCAATGACCGCCTGCACGCCCGGGTACCAATACGTCATGCCGGATGTCACGAGAACAACGTCCGGCGCGGGCTCTGAGGCGATCAGACTTCGGACCGTTTCAAGGAGAAGCCCGTACCGGCCCCAGCGCCTGGGTACGGCCGCCAGGAGTTGCGGCTTGTCCAGAATGGTTTTCGGGAAATGCCCGGACCCGTCGTCCCCCGTCGGTACGGCCCTGACGGGCCGGGCCGCGGCCTCGCCGGCCAGGGCCGGATGATAACGGTCCATGCAGTCGAGCAGACGGATTTCGCATCCCGCGTCCCGGAGCGCGGCGCCGACCGACAGGAGTCCGACCGGCTTGTTCCAGAAATCATACGCGGCGAAGTCGACGATCCAGGGATTGACGAGCAGGATCGACGGAACGGATCGGGACAAGGGTCAGCCGGAGCGTGGAGCCGCGGTGCGCAGGAACTACGCCGGGTTCTGTTTGTCGTTTCTGCGGCTGTTCTGCCGGACGATCAGGTAGACGCCCAGCCCGATCAGCAGAAGCGGAAGCCAGGGCACGTCGCGGTCGAGCCATCCCATGTTCCGGGCCAGCCAGACCAGTCCCACGCTGATGAGGGCAATGGGCCAGAACGTCTCGTTCGATCCGCCGCGGGGAACCGGGCGGCCCTTCTCCGGGACCGGTGATTTTTTTGAAGGCATGGGGACTCCTAATTTTAGGTTCCGGGTTCCGGGTTCCGGATTGATTCCAGGTGAACACATCTTTTTTTGACCCGGAACTTTGAACTCGGAACTCGGAACTTATTTTCGCGCCGCTTCCAGTTGCAGGTCCGATATGCCGGCATCCTTTCGCCGGCCATCGGACATCTCCTCGAAAATGTCCGAAAGCCTCGGCTTCCCGCTTCGCGGGACCAATCGACAGATTCCTGCTATTGAAGGGCTTCGCGGCCTCGGCATTTCGGACCTACGACTATGAACAATGAACCATGAACTCTAAACTTATTTCCTCGCTTCCTCCAGCGCTTCCAGTTCCTTCTGTATTTTTTTCCGGATTTCCGGATTGTCCGTGCTTTCGAGTATGCCTCTCAGATATTGAATCGTCAGGTCCCAGGCATTTGCCTGTCGCGTCACGCCCCGCAGAAGGCTGAACACATAATCAGGGCATCCGGGAACTGCCACTGCGCGCTCCATGTACGCGCGGCTTTGATCCACGTCACCCCTGAACATCCAGTAATACCAGCCGAGGTAAAACGCGAGTTTCCAGGAGCCGGGATTCTCCCGGTGCCCCCTGAGCAGCAGGCTTTCCGCCGCATCGAGTTCGCCCGTGTCCATCAGGACGTAGACGCCGCCGAAGATATAGGGATGAATGAAATGTGGATCCAGCGTGGTCACCCGGTCGAGAAGCGGATAGATTTCCCGTACCAGCCCCCGGCTTACAAATCCCCGATGCAGCTTGGTGTGCAGCGTTTCGAAGCCGGGATTGGACGGGATCCGTACTTCCGGCCGGGAGACGCCGGCCAGTTCCCGGGCCAGCATCCCCCTCTCAATCGCATAACGGTAATACGGATTCTCGTCCTCCAGTGTGCGGCGACCGAAATACAGGACGCTCTGAATCCAGAGCACGTCCGCAAATGACGCCGTATGCCCCATGCTCATCCACCGGAGGAGCTTCCCATTTGGTAAAAACACGGGCCGGGTGTCCACAAAATGCACGGACCGGTCCCGGTCCAGTTTCCGCTGAACAGCCGTGACACCGGCCGCGAACAGGGCCAGAAGGATCCAGAGAGGGAGAAATCGGGTTCCGCGTCTCATGGCCGCCTTTCTACTTCAGGTCCTTGTTCTCGAAAATCAGCACGGTCAGCGTCAGGACAAAGGCGATGTAGCCCAGGCCGTACAGGCCGCCGAAGGCCGCGGCATGCGGCGGCAGGGCCGCGTGCTCGACCGCGGCCGCTTTCAGGTTCAGGTTTTCGAGGTTGGGCATCACCAGATAGATGATCCGCAGCAGCCAATGGGCGCCCTTGTCCGGGTGGACCGTGATGAATTCACGGATGAACGCGGTGGTGTGGCCGATCACGTAGACGCACAGGGTGAAAACCGCGGCCAGGGTCGGCGACGTGATGGTCGAGAAGAGCAGGGCGAAGGCCACGATGAGCAGAATCTCCAGGTAGATGAGGAGAATGGCCGGAATCAGGCTCAGGTCGACGCGGCCCTCCTGGATGAGTCCCACGGCCCACAGCGCCGCGGCCATGAGCGCCACATTCACTGCAAGCGTGGCCGCGAGCCCCAGGTACTTGCCGAGAACGAACTCCCAGCGCCGTATGGGTTTCGAGAGAATCAGATAGATGGTGCGCTGTTCCATTTCCTGCACCATCAGCCGGATGCCGATGAAAACGGCGATGAGAAGCCCGAACAGGGACATTGCGGAGAGCCCGAAGTCCTTGATGACCTTGACCTGATGGCCCATCGACCATTCGCCGACGACCAGGGAAAGCAGGATGAGGAAAACGGCGAACAGCAGAATGTTCACCAGGATCCGGTTCCGGATCGTTTCCTTGAATGTGTTCGAAGCCACGGCCAGGATGCGCATGGTTCATCTCCCGATTTCTGCCATGAAAACGTCCTCGAGACTTTTTCGCTGGGGCGACACCGACACCAGCCGGCCGCCGTGCGCCTGCACCGCGGCCACCACGGCGGTCACGTCTTCGGGCCGGGTCACACGGACCACCCGGTTCCCGCCCTGTTCCGAGAAGGAAAACCGGGCCAGGTCCTCGGCGGACGGCCGGCCTCCGGCCGGAATGAAGGCGATTTCAATGGATCCCGTCTGGCTCTCCAGCAGGTCTCCCAGAATGCCGGTCTGCACCAGACGGCCCCGGTTCAGGATGCCGCACCGGTCCGCGACGAGCTCCGCGTCCGACAGGATGTGCGAGCTGAAAAAAAGCGTCTTGCCGCGGTTTTTCAGATCGAGAATCAGGTCACGGAAATCCTTCCGGCCGATCGGGTCGAGCGCGGACATGGGCTCGTCGAGTATCAGCAGATCGGGGTCATTGATCAGCGCCTGGGCCATGCCCAGCCTCTGCATCATGCCGCGCGAGAACGTACGGACGGCCAGGCCGCCGGAAGCCGCCAGGCCCACCCGGTCCAGCGTGTCGCTGATGCGCTTTTTCCGGACGGATGCGGGGAGACCGAATATTTTCGCGATGAAATCGAGCATTTCCGCTGCGGTCAGATAGCCGTACAGATTAGGCTGTTCCGGAACGAACCCCACCCGGCGCATGGTTCGGTTGTCCGAAACCGGCTCGCCGAAAATCAGCGCCCGTCCCCGGGTGGGCATTAACAGCCGCGTCAGGAGCTTCAAGGTCGATGTCTTGCCCGCGCCATTCGGCCCGAGGAAGGCGAAAACCTCGCCGGGCCGCACGTCGAGATGCAGGCCCTCGACTCCGACCGTCGGCTTCTGTCCGAGCTCCCCCTGATAGATTTTTGTCAGGTCCTCGGTGAAAATGACGGAATCGGTCATGGCTTCTCCCTTTCGCATACCGGATACGGGCCGTTCACGGTATTAAATCAATAGATACTGCAGCATGACCCGTCGGCCCAAGGCTGTAAAGCCCCCCTGTTGAATATTAACTCATTAAAAAATTTATAATAACAGGCAATCAAAATCAAGCGGTATTTTACGGGTTGCGGTTAAAATTCTTGAAAATTATCTTGACTTGGGGGCTTTTTTTTATATATTTATATGGAGTTAATTGAACAACATCCTTAAAAATCACATAGATACAAAACTCAACGAGGAGGTGAAGAAGGTGAAGAAATTCATCATGATGGTGTTCTGCATGTCCGTTATGGCATTGACGGTCATGGGTTGCGCCAAGAAAGCTGAACAGCCGGCTCCGGAGCCCGCTGCCGTTGATTCGACCGCTGCTGTGGTTGATTCGACCGTGGTCGCCCAGTAACAGAATCCAATCCGGAATTGAGAAGAAGAGGAAGAAGCCCGTGCTTCTTCCTCTTTGTCTTTCAGCTTCTCCTCGTCTTCCTCCAGAGCATCCATCCACACACGACGCAGCTTAAGAAACCGGTTCTGCATTGGTTTGATTTTTGCGGTTCGATAACAGCAGGCGGGTTATATGCCTGTCGCATTCTGATTACACGAAACTTGGCTCTTCGCGGTCGCGGGCATAAGGCCTACAAACACAATGCATTAAGAATTCTCAATCCCATTCACGGGTCGGTTTTGTCCCGGTCTGCTCGGGAACGCAAGTCTCATCTGTCATTTCGATTCGAAAACAGGCTTAGAAATTTACATTCAACGGGCGATCACATTAAATGAGACGCATTCAAGCAAAAAATTTGGGTTTCTCTCTCGTTGAAATTGCACTGGTCGTCGTGGTTATCGGCATACTTGCTTCCATCGCTGTGACACGGTACACACCCTTGCAGAAATCCGCGAAGCGTGCCGCCTGCCTCAGCAGTCAGAAAAGCATTGAAGAGGCGCAGAAACTATTTTACAGCCGCGTATCGCTTGAGACCGGAAAGGGCGCCTACGCCGAAACGCTGGATGAACTGGCCCCATTTTTAAAGGACGACGCCGTCCCCGTCTGCCCCGACGGGTTCGCATACGAGCTGTTGCCGAACGGCGGCGTCCGGTGCACGTCACCCGATCACCAGCGCTGACCGGCCGAAGCCGCCTTTCCTGTTCCGCTCTACCCCCGACCGTCAATCGATCTTCACCGCCATCAGCGTCAAATCGTCGTTCTGCTCCGCCTTGCCGCGGAACCGCACCACCGCGTCCATCATCGCCTCAATGAGGCCGGAAGCCGACCCTTCCGGTACGGACCGGAGCACGTCCATGATCCGGTCGGTTCCGAATTCTTCCCCCTTTTCATTCACCGCTTCGGACACGCCGTCTGTGTAGAACAGCAGCCGGTCTCCCGGCGCCAGGGATACCTCGCCGGTTTCATACGCGACGTTCGCCATCATGCCCAGGATGACGCCCCCCCTCTCGAGGAGCGTCGCCTCTCCTCCGGCCGACATCCGGACGGGCGGATTATGGCCGGCATTGCAGAAAACGAAGTTCCGCGCCTCCGTGTCGAGCACGCCGTAGAAGAAAGTGATGAACTTGTCGAGCGCGGTGTTCCCGTGGATCAGGTTGTTGATCCGGAACACCATTTCCCGGATCGGGAGGCCGGTGCCCGCCAGCGCGCGCACGCTGGCCTGCAGATTGGCCATCAGCAGGGCCGCGCCGGCGCCCTTGCCGGACACATCGGCAATCGCGAATCCCGCCCGGACCGCGTCGAGACGAAGGACGTCGTAGGAATCGCCTCCGATTTCCCGGCTCGGAACGTTGAGGGCCGCGATGTCGATGCCCTTCATCGGCGGCATGGACCGGGGCAGAAGATCCTGCTGGATGCCCCGCGCGAATCGCAATTCCTCCTCCATCCTCTCCTTGTCAAGCGCCTCGCGGAACAGACGGACGTTTTCGATGGAGGACATCGCCTGGTGTCCGAGTGTGGAGAGAAACTCCAGGTCGGATTCTGAAAACGGTTCGCCCGACAGTTTCGGGCCGAGTGCCAGAAGCCCCCGGGTCTCGTCATGTATGCGCATCGGCACCAGAGCGGTGATGCCGGCCTGCTTCCATTCCGGGGAAAAACCGTCCCCTGCGGAGGTTTCAGGCTTCGCCAGCCGGAGCCAGGCGGGATCCGCCGGCGGGGCCGGGACAGCGCCCTTTGAAACCAGAACCCGGATGCCCGCGCCCTCCTCGTCCCCGGCAAGCACCATGCACCGGTTCACCAGCAGTTCGCCCATGATGGCGAAGCTCAGGATATGCCCGATCTTCTCCATGTCCAGCGAGACGTTCAGTTCCCGCCCGATGTCGAAGATCGTGTGCAGCTGCTGGACCTTTCGGTCGAGCTTCTGATTGACGCTGCGGATTTCCTCGACGAGAAGGCCGTTCGCGACCGCGGTCGCCGCGATTCCGGAAAGGGAATCGAGGAATTCGACCTCCCGCAGGCCGAACGTCTTTCCCCCGATCCTTTCGCCGAATCCAAGCAGGCCGAGCACGCCCCGCGAGGTCGCGAGAGGCAGGACGATTTCGATGCCGAAACTCCGGAAAAAAGCAGCCCATTCCTCATCGCCGGCGTGATCGCGCATCAGAACGGAGTGTCCGGGCGGATCATTCAGTCGGAAGGTTTTATGGAAAATGTCGCGCGGAATGCCCCGAAGCCCCTCGACCCGGAATTCGGGCCCCTTGGGATCCCGCAGCAGGACGATGCCCCGTGCAATGAGGAAATAGCCCATGGGGATGCGGAGCATGTTCTCGACGATGGCGCCGAGGCTCAGAGAGGATGTGATGGTGTGACACATCTCGAACAGGGCCGACTGTTCGAGCAGGCGCTGGTCGAGCGCGAGGCCGTCATCCGGCGCGGATGCGGGTTCCGTCGTATCCATCTGCGCTCAGTCTTTTTTCCGCGCGGGATTGCCCCCGCCGCGGTATTTCACCATGCGGAGCTCGTTCCGGCCCGCCCGGGAACGGTAGGTGACGTCGTCCATCAGCATGCGCATCAGGTAGATGCCCAGGCCGCCCACCCGGAGCTCGGAAAGATACTGTTTCATGTCGGGAACGGGCACCCCGTCGAACCGGAAGCTCTTTCCGTTGTCCGACACGGTCACCGTGAGCCGGTCGCGGTCGGCCCGGACGGATACATCGATGTCCCCCGGCCGTTCCTCCCCGTAGGCATGCTCGATGACGTTCGAGCAGGCCTCGTCCACGGCGAGTTCGATCTTGTTCACTTCTTCCTCGACGAAACCCGACCGGCGCGCGATGCCCGATACGAAGGCGCGGATCTCCTCCAGCCGTCCGGTCAGGCCGGGCACGCGTAGCCGGGCGGCGCCTCGTCCGGACGCCGCCGGACTCCCGGCGCGGAGCGGGCCTGTGCCGCGCTTCGACGGTCCGCCGGAGGCGTCCGTCGGCGTCTTACGTTTTTTCGAACTTCGCGAGGGCATCTTCTTCCCGTTTGAGAATTTCGAAGAGAACCGGAAAACCCAGCAGGTCGAATACGCGGAACACCTTGTCGGTCAGTTCGGCCAGCTTGATGTCCCCGTTCTGGGACCGCACGTTTTCGATGAACCCCATGAACACGCCCAGTCCGGCGCTGCTGATGTAATTCAGGCCTGAGCAGTTAACCACGATCCGCACGTGTTTTTCGTCCACGAGCGTCTGCAGGACCTGCTCGAACTCCGGGGCCGTGTGGGCGTCGAGATATCCCCTGAGGCTGACCACCGACACCGCGCCGGCTTGACGCGTGGCGATTTCAAAACGATCCATGTGCTCCTCTCCTTAACCCTTTGAACCCCGGCGCGGAACGCCGCACCGTAAAGCCAGAACCGTGACGTCGTCGTGCCGGGCGACGCCGCGGGTGAACTTTTCCAGCCGGCCGATAACCGACCGGACCAGCGCCGCCGCATCGGACGACGGGTCCGCGGCCAGCAGTCCGCTCAGCCGGTCTTCGCCGAATTCCTCGTCTCCGGCGTTCCGCGCCTCGACCAGGCCATCCGTATAGAAGAAAAGCCGGTCGCCCGGCATCAGCGTCATTTCCTGCTCGCGGATGCCCGGGCGGAAAATCCGGTCGTCCGCCAGTCCCAGTCCCAGCCCCCGCGGCTCCAGCCACCGTACGCCGCCCTTCCGGATCAAGCCGACGGGGCAGTGACCCGCCCGGGCGATCCGGATCCGTCGCCTGGACGGCGTCAGAATGGCGTACACCATGGTGAGAAAAAGACCCGGCTCTCCCTGCTCCCGGAAGAAGCCGTTGAGTTCGCAGAGAATGTCTTTCGGCGAGCGGTGCCGGCCGGCCAGGGCCCGTATGGCGCCCTTGGTCTCGGCCATGATGAACGCCGCGGCCGCCCCCTTGCCGGACACATCCCCCACGACAATGTCGATCCGGTCGCGGCCCGCCGCGATCACATCGTAGAAATCCCCGCCGATTTCGTTGGCCGTGACGCAGACTCCGTCCAGGTCGAAACCCCGCACAGACGGCATCGACTGAGGCAGAAGGCGCATCTGCGCTTCATGCGCGAGACGGAGTTCCTCCTCGGCCTTCTCCCGGTTGATGGACTGCTCGACGAGTCCTGCGTTCTGAAGCGAAATCGCGGCCTGATGCGCGAAAGCCTGAAACAGTCCCTGGCTCTCCTCGACGAAACCGAAGGCGTCGGACTTGAGCGCATACAGGACGCCGATCACCCTGGACTGAAACGCCACGGGCGCCGCGAGCAGGGAACCGGCGGACGGCCCGGCGGCCTTTCTTCCCCGGACGCCCCGGGCCGCGTTGTTCATCAGAACCGGACGCGCCCGTTCGAGAACCTGCTTCCGGATCCCGGCGGTCACCGTCTCGGGCGGCATTTCAGGCGAATCCGGCCGGTTCCGGTGAAGCGAAGCCGTCCTGAAGCCGGCCCCCGCGTCGAGTTCGAGACAGACCGTATCCGCCTCCACCATCCGGCAGGCAAGCACGGGAATTTTCGCGATCAGGGCGTCCTTCTTGAGATCCGCTCCCAGCACGGCGCTCAGTTCCTGAAAGGACCGCACTTCGCGCATCCGGCGGTCCAGCAGGCCTGCCGTCGGCAGATGGATGAGCAGGCTGACCAGGGAAATGACAAGATAAGCGCCGAAAGCCGTCAGAAGCGACGATATCACGATCCCCGCCGCCGCGCTGAACGGGAGCACGGCCTCGATCAGAGATTCCCTCTGGCTCATGAACAGAACCGCCACGGGAAACCCCAGAAAGAATAACCCGGTCTTCGAACGCCGGTTGAGAAACGGAATCCATTTACAGCGGAATCCGAGGAGAACGGCCAGTCCGGCGGTCAGAATCAGCGGCGGATTCGGTCCCTCGGCCCATTGGGACGAGGCCGGAACCAGTGCCCGGTCCGTCGCGGGGAGCATCGCGAACAACAGGCGGATCGCCACGGACAATTCGAATGCTGCGAACAGCTGCTGGGTCCGCCGGCCCTGCTGCACGAAAACCAGGTCCCGGAACAGCCCGAACAGACCGATGACGATGGCCGTGACGAGAAACGCCGCGACGGTCTGGAACAGCGAAGTTCCCAGAAGCCGGAGGAGGGCGGATCCGCCGGAAATCCATGATTCCAGCAGGGAAACCAGACGGCCCAGCGCACCCAGGCCGAGGAGCCCCGCGCCGAAGAGGCGGATCTTCCGGTCCAGGCTCGAACCGCCGAACGGATTCCGCTTCCGCATCCGGAGCCATAGAAAAACCAGTCCCGCGGCAATCACCCACTCCCGGACCTGTTCGGCCAGAAAGGGGATGCGGACCGGCAGAAAACGGAGTGACGCCGCGATCACCAGAACACCGACCGCAGCGGCGAAGCCGGTCCGCCAGTTCCGGTAAAATCGTTTCCCTCCGGCCGCGTTCTCCGCCATAACTTCTCCTTACGGAACGACCAGGTCATTGCCTTCGTTCGGCCAGCGCGACCGAACCTGCACCGTATCCCGGTATACGACGAAAGGCTCAGAAGGTTCGAAGGGAAAGGGCGCGCCGGCTGACCAGGCGCCGTTGCCGTCGCGGTCAAGAAAGCCATCCAGCAGGTAAGGTCCGGGCAGGCATTCGCGTATCCGAAAGACGCCGTCGCCCGTTGCGCGGACGGTGTACCGGACGTCCGGCGCCGCGGCCTGAACCGCGGTGACGATGAAAACACCGGCCGGTCCCGGCCGGGACAGGCGGACCGTTCCCGCGATCTCGGAAAGCGTGTCCACGGTGGATGTGCGGAAAGGGATGAGCGTGTCCGCGAGCGCGTTGCCGCAAACGTCGCCTGCTCCCGGACCCGTCAGCCTCAGTTCGTAATCCGCCGGACCGGCGAAGGCGGCCGAGGGCGCAAAGAGCGCTTCCGCCGGATCGACCCAACGAAAAAGACCTTCGACCGGACGGCCGGATGTGTCCGAAAGCGAAAAACCGGATGAAAACCGAACCGTGTCCATGGCCTCGTCAAAGGTCAGCCGCACCGGTGCCAGGGGATTGAATGCGTGTTCCCTGAATGCCGGAGAGGATTTCATCAGTTTCGGCCGCGTGGTATCGGGGCGTCCGGAGCCGTTGAACGGCGCCTTCCAGCAGGACGTATCCGGGTGAATCGCGGTCCAGTCGGTTCTCAGAAAAAACCAGTACGGTTTCTTCTCCTCCTGGTCCGCGGTCACGACGAAGAGCTCACGGGGATTCTCCCGGTTTAAATAAGCGTTCCTCACCGCGAGACGGTCCGAGGAATCCGCGGACGCGGCGATGACCACGCCGTTTTCCGGAATCGGGGCGGCGGCCGTCAGCCAGCGGTCGAACCGGACGGACAGATGGTTCCGGTCCGGTGCCGTGACCGCCTGAAGCGCGGGAACACCCTGCTCCCGCCTGGCCGGCCTGAAAAAACAGCTGTCCGCGCGAAGCGCGCCGTCGGAGTCCGGCTCCACATCCCGGCTCGCAACGCCGATCTCGTCCTCTCCGGGCTGGTACAGCCGGTCTCCCGCGCGGTCGCGTACCGCGAACAGCCGGTACCGGGCCGGCGCCACATGCCTGAAGCGGAACGCGCCGTCCGCGGCGGCCTGGACGATGTAATCCGGAGTCAGGACCGCGGGATCGGGCTCCGTTCCGCCGTCCCGGGCCGCGTCCATCCGGTACGCCCACACATCCATGCCCGCATCTCCGGATGCGAACACGCGTCCCTTGATTTCACCGCGGTCCAGCGCCGGGCCGGTGGAGAAGGCCAGCGTGAACGAGGAGTCCATCCTGTTGTTCCGGGTGTCCCGGATGGAGGAGCCCAGCGTCACCACATAGGTGCGGTTCGGCGTGAGGGGCTTTCGGAATTGGATCCGGAGGCGGCTCCCCTTCCATTTCACGACTGCGTTCGCGCCCTCGAAAGGAGAGATGAAGACCGCCTCCCCGGACGGCCCCGGCTTCACCGGCTCGCTGAAACGGATCTCAAGTGCCGCGTTCAGCGGCACGTTCACCACGCCTGGTCCGGGGATCGTCTCCGCCACCACGGGAGGCGTCTTGTCCTCCGGCCCGCCGGGCGGAAAGCCCTGCTTGGCGCAGGAAAGGATCAGACCGCCGACGAACAGCAGCCCACATGTTTTTATCGGAAATTTCAGGTTTCTGGCTCCGGATCATTTTTAAGTTCAAAGTTCAAAGTTCAAGGTTCAAAGGAACAAAAAGAAATGACTACACGGATTGTTTTTCTTTGAACTTTGAACTTTAAACTTTGAACTTAATTCTCACAGGTTCAGGAATACAGAAATAATCATCGACATTATAATACGTATGACATAAAAAATCACACTTTGAACTTTGAACTTTGAACTTTGAACTTGT
>JAFGAX010000215.1 GCA_016933415.1 bacterium | reverse complement strand
GCGACCGTATTTCGGACCGGAAGACGGTCCCCTGATCGCGGCAGGTTTCACGGCCGGTCGTCCGGTAGAGCTCCATGGCCGCCCAGAAGGATTCGTCGGCGGCGCTTGCGTCGCCGTATTCGCCCGATTCGACCCCGGGAGGGTTTTTAAAACCGGGTGCGCCGGTATTGGCGATTATCCAGCCGTAGGCGAATTCGGCCGCTTCAAGCAGTACGGATGCGTATTCCACATCGATACCGCGCCAGATGCGGGCAGCCTGGGCCAGAACGGCAGCCGTCGCGGCTGTTGCCGTCGGCGAAACGGCATGGACGGCGATGGTCGAGTAGTCCTTTTCCGGCATGACGAATCCGGGGAACCGGACGGAGGCCGCCTTGTGAAAGACGCCGCCCGTTGCCGGGTCCTGCATTTTCATGAGCCAGTCGAGTTCCCAGCGGACCTCGTCGAGAATGTCCGGTACGCCGTTACCGCTTTCCGGAATACCGAGATCGTCGCCGAAGAGGCCGGGGAAGCTGTCGTATGCAAGAAGAAGCATCGCCGCGGCGCATGCCCCCGGTTCGGAGTACCGGCCGTAGTCGCCGGCGTCATGCCAGCCGCCGGTGACGTCGATCTGCGTGTCGGTCCCGTACAGCACCGCCGGCCGGGTATGACAGGCGGAATGTGCGTACATGCCGGCGTATTCTTCGGTGAGCGCGGTCCCGCAGCGCTGGAAATAGAAGTTTTTCAAAAGGGCGTCCGCCAGGGCCCCGTACGGATCGTCATCGACCGTGAAGGGATACGATTCAATCCCGGCCGCGGACAGGACGATGCGGTATTCGCCCGGCCGCGTCAGTCCGTCGAAATCGATGCGGGCGATCTCGTCGCCTGCCAGGGGATCGAACCCGGCCGGTGCGGTCTCGCCCGAGAGGACGGTTTTTCCGTTCGAACCGACGATACGCCAGGCGCCTTCGTATCCGGTGACGAAGGCGCGCTTGACCGCGTTCGTCCTGTAACCGACCTGGTTTAAGTTTATACCGACTAAACCGGTCGTTCTGCCGCTTGCGGAACCGGTACACCCCGCGGCCGAAATCAGAAGGATTATTGCCGCTGAAAGGGCGGCCGATTTTCGCTGCTTTCGCTTTTTCAGGTCGGGAAATGCCATCTACAGGACCTCCCATTTTCCGCTTTTTTCGGAGGCGAATATAGCGTCAAGCACGCGCATATTGGCGACTGCGTCCTTGGGCGGGACGGGAAGTTCTCTTTCGCCGCGGACGGCCGCCGAAAATTCGTCGAAAAGGGTGCGGTACTGGTCCTGCGGCGGGAATTCGATTGTACGGCTGCCGTTGCCGGTCGTTACCGTGACGCGCGCCGGTGTGTCCGGGTACATGTTGAAGGGAAGATGGATGGTCATCGTTCCGCCGGTCCCGTAAACGAGGACCTGCTGAGCCGGAAAAGACTGCGTGCTGACCGTGAAGGTGGAACGCATGCCGCCGCCGAAATCGAGCATGACGGAGGAGATGATGTCCGTCCTGAACGCGGGATCGCGCTCGATCAGGGCGACGACCCGTTTCGGCTCTTCGCCCGTTAAAAACCGGGCGGCGCTGACCGCGTAACAGCCGATGTCGGGGATCCCGCCGCCCCCCGTTTCGGGCCGGTTGCGGATGTTGTGCGGATCGGGGTTATTGTACGAAAAAACTGTATGGACCGTGCGTATACGCCCGATTTCGCCGACGCGTATAATTTCACGCGCCCGGCGCCACTGGTCGTGCAGTTTGTACATGAAGGCTTCCATGACGAGAAGGCCTTTCGACCTGACGTGATCGACGGCTTTTTCGGTCTCGGCCGCGTTCATGCCGAACGGTTTCTCGCACAGGACGTGCTTACCGGCGTCGGCGGCCTTCATCGTCCATTCGGCGTGCAGGTGGTTCGGAAGGGGGATGTAGACCGCCTCGATATCGGGGTCTTTTAACAGTTCGGCGTACGAACCGTACGAACGCGGGATCCCCATCTCCTTCGCGGCGTTCCGCGCGCGTTCGGGATCGCGCGATGCGACCGCTGTCATTCTGCTTATCGCCGATTCCTGCAGGGGTTTCTGCAGGCGCAGTCGGTAATGTCCCGAAACGGAAAGGACCCCCCAACGGACCGGTTCCATGGCTGCCTCCTTCATCTGAATCAGTCTATCATTACAGCCGGAAAATGAGAATGGAGCCGCCGGGACCGATCGGCTGCCGCCGGTTTTCAAGGGTTAATGGGCAGCGTCACCATGCTTTCGAAAATCTCGGGATAACCGAGTTTTCGTCCGGCGAATTCTCCGTGGCAGTCCGATCCGCCGGAAATGTAAAGGTCATGTCTGCGGCAGTAGTCCGCGTAGTATTCCACCTGACCGGCCGAAGCGTTGTAATGGCTGTAGCATTCGATCCCGCGTATTCCCATCCGTCTCCACTCGTCCAGGCCGGAAACCGGCAGGTACCCGTTCCCGGCGTAGACGGCGGGATGCGCCAGGACCGTAATGCCGTCGACCCGTTTAAGCGTTGCCAGGACTTCCTCCGGATCGGGAAAAACGAGGGTGATCCCCGATTCGGCCTGGAGCCGGCGGTAGTCCTCGAATTCGGCGACAAGCCCGCGGTCGACGAGATAGTTGTAGAGTTTCCAGGCGCCGCGGCCGGGATCGGCTTTATAATCGCGGTATTCATCCGTCGAAACATCCTTCCCCAGGGCAGCGAGCGATTCGATGACGCGGCCGGCGTATTCGATTTTTATAGCGCGGTTTTTCCGGAGTATGGTTTCAAGCCCTGCGTCCGCCGGATCGATGTGGTACACGGTGATGTGGTATTCGCGGCCGCGCCGGTTCGTGCTGATCTCGACCGCCGGTATGAAAGTCAGGTCGGGGAAACCCGCGGCAAGGCGGCCCATGACCGGTACCTGTTCGACCGTGTCGTGGTCGGTTACAGCGAATACCTGGATGCCGGCCTCCCTGATTTTTTCGAGCAGCACGGCGGAATCCCAGGTCCCGTCCGACGCCGACGTGTGGATGTGGTAATCGATCCTCCGGTCCGGCTGCATTATTCCTCCCGTTCCGGCCGTAGAAAAGTGGACATGACGGGATACACTCCTTCAAGCTGCAGCCCGCAGGCGGCACCCTTCTCAAAGACGGGCGGATATTCCAGGTAGACGGGCCTGCTTTCCGCAAGCGGGACGAGGGTGAAGACGAGAGATTCTTCCGATTGCAAAAAGAGTTCGAAGCGTTTCAGGCCGATTTCCCAAGGAAGACCCGTGTAGAGATGGTCCGCGGCGAAAATCCCGCTGATATGCATCTCGGCACTGTCGCACTGCGTTCTCAGCGAAACGTAGATTTCGTCGGCGGAGGCGATGGCGCCGCGGATGCCGGGCAGATCGAGACGCCAACGTACGGAGGATTCGCGCCGCAGGACGGCGCGTACCCGCGGAAGGCTGAAAGCGGTCTCGATGG
>JAFGAX010000032.1 GCA_016933415.1 bacterium | reverse complement strand
CTATTTCTACATCCTGACCTTCGTCATCGGATTCGGCGCGATGGTCCTGGTGGGGCAGGACGCGGTCAAGAGTTTCGACAAAGGCGGAAACATGGCCGCCCTGCTTCTTTCCGAAGCGGTGGGCGGGCAGTTTTTCCTCGGGTTCATCGCAGCCGTGGCTTTCGCCACCATCCTGGCGGTGGTGTCGGGCCTGACCCTTTCGGGCGCCTCCACGCTTTCGCACGACCTGTACGTCAACGTCATCAAGCGCGGAAAGTCCGACGAGGCGGGGGAAGTCCGCGTGGCGAAGATATCGACGCTCATACTGGGTGTCCTCGCGATCGTCCTCGGACTCGTGTTCAAAGGTCAGAATGTCGCCTTCATGGTCGGTCTCGCCTTCGCCATCGCGGCCAGCGCGAATTTCCCCGCGCTCGTCCTGTCCATTCTCTGGCGCGGGTTCACGACCCAGGGGGCGGTGGCCAGCATCGTGACGGGCGCCGGGCTGGCGTTGACGCTCATCGTGCTGAGCCCGACCGTCTGGGTGGATATTTTGAAAAACGAAAAGGCCGTTTTCCCGCTGAAGAACCCGGCGTTATTTTCGATGCCGGCCGCATTCCTGGTCGGCTGGATCGTCTCCCGCCTGAAGAAGGAGCCGGAGGCGGCCGCCAAATTCGAAGACGAAAAACTGCGGACCTACCTCGGAATCGGCGCCGAATGATTCCGAATGCGGTTCAGGGAAGCATGACCCCATCTTCGTGAGGCAACCATGAATCGACGATTTCTCATCGGAGCGTGTCTCCTGTGCGCTTCATTGACAGCTTTCGCCCAGCCGGCGCAGGGACCGTCCGGAATCACCTTCTCCGGTTTCGTCAAGACCGACGTTCTGGCTGATTCCAGGCAGACCGTCGCCCTGCGCGAAGGGCATTTTCTTCTCTATCCGTCGCCGGCGCTCATGGATTCGCTCGGCACGGACATCAATGCCAAGGCCAATTTCAACATGCTCTCCATCCAGACCCGGCTGGCCGGAAAAATCGCCGGACCGGACGCCCTGGGCGCGAAAACCTCGGGATTGATCGAGGGGGAGTTCTTCGGCACGTCCGACGCGGACATCAGCGGATTCAGGGTCCGGCACGCCTTTCTGAAGCTCGACTGGGCCGCCTCGTCGCTTCTCATCGGCCAGTTCTGGCACCCGATGTTCGTGGTCGAGATGTTCCCAGGCGTCGTGTCCTTCAACACCGGCGCCCCGTTCCAGGCGTTTTCGAGAAATCCGCAGATCCGTTTCACCCGGAACCTGGGCGGAATCAGGCTCATCGCCGCCGCCCTCTCCCAGAGGGATTTTCAAAGCAACGGCCCGGCCGGATTCACATCCGCCTACCTGCGGAATTCGGTGGTGCCGAATCTCCACGGCCAGGTGCAGATTTCCGGCGGCGGCCATCTCTTCGGTTTCGGTTTCGACCATAAAACGGTCACGCCCCGCCTGGTCACCACCCGGAACGTCGCGACCGATGCGAGCCTCGGCAGCACGGCTTTTCTTGGATACGCGAAGCTCGCTTTTGACCGATTTTGCCTGAAAGCTGAGGGTATCACAGGCGGCAATCTCGCCGACCATCTCATGCTGGGCGGCTATGCCGTCCGCTCAACGGATCCGGCAACCGGTGTCGAGACCTATACGGCCTTGAAGAGCGCCTCCGCGTGGGGGGAGGTCTCGACGGGCAAGGACCTGGAATTCGCGTGCTTCGCCGGGGTTTCGAAAAACCTGGGAGCCGATGAGCCGTATGCAGGCGCCGTTTACGGGCGCGGCGCCAATATCGACCGACTGTGGCGCATTTCGCCCCGCGTGGTCTGGAATACAGGCAAGGTCCGTTTCTCGGCTGAGGCCGAATACTCATCGGCGGATTATGGGACGCCCAGCGGCGCGCAAAAAGGCAAAGTGGAGAACGTGCGGTCCGTGGCGAACGGCCGTCTGCTCTTCGCGGCCCATTATTTTTTCTAGGCGCCGGTCCGGAACCCCCGGCTCGGGAGACCGTTGTGTCCGGTCCCGGCGTGTCGCGCGTCGGGACCGTTGCTTTTGGGCGTCACTCAATACAGGCGGTCTGCATGATCGTCGGTTTTCTGGCGGATATTCATGAGGACATCGTCCACCTCGATCTTGCGCTGGAGGTGTTGGCGCATCGCAGGTGCGAAACAATCGTCTGCCTCGGCGACATCGTCGGATTCACCCTTCCCTTTTACCGCCACATCCGGACGCGGGACGCGGAAGCCTGCGTCTCCCGGATCCGGAACCGGTGCGGCGCCGCGGTCGCGGGTAACCACGATCTATACGCGGTCCGGAAAGTTCCGGAGCACAAGGCCGGATTCGAATACGGCCCGGACTGGTACGGCCTCGACTATGAGGTCCGGGCCAAAAAAGCCCGAAACCGGATCTGGCTCTATGAAGACAACGAAATACCCGCCCGGCTCAGCCCTGCGTCACGAGGGTATCTCGGGGGTCTGCGGGAGACGGAGCGCCTGACCTTCGACGGTCTGTCCTGTCTGGTTTCGCATTTCTGCTGTCCCGATTTTTCCGGGTCTTCGGTTTTTTCCCCGGGGCACGCCTTTCATCTCAGGAAGCATTTCGAATTCATGGACGGCCTGGGCGTTCGAATCGGCTTTTCCGGGCACGGGCATCCCGATGGCTGCCTCATCGTCGACGAAGAGAACATCACCCTGCATGGTTTCGGGACGATTCCGCTGGCGGACGAGAAACAGTGGATCGTGGCCCCCTGTGTCGCCCGCACCACCCGCGCCAGCGGGTGCATGGTTCTGGATACAGATAAAGCCCGGCTGGAAGTGATTCCTCTGAAGGCGTCGCCGATCGATTTGGCGTGATCGCGGTTCACGTCGCGGCGTTCCGGCGTTTTCTCTTGAGTGGGGGTGCCGAAACATGAAGAATCCATTCGGAAGCAAATCGCGGTTCGTGATCAAAATCCTTCTGCCGACGACTCTAACGATAGGCCTGTTCATCACCTCTTTCTTCATCGTCCTGATTCCGCAATTCGAGAACATCGTTTACGGCCGAAAGCGGGAAATGATCCGGGAACTCACGAACACCGCCTGGAGCGTTCTCGCGCAATGGCATGCCCAGGAAACCCGCGGGAAGATTTCGCGGGAGCAGGCGCAGGCATCGGCGGTCGGGCAGATCCGGACACTCCGGTACGGGGAGGAGGGCAAGGACTATTTTTGGATCACGGATCACGGTCCGACCATGATCATGCACCCCTACCGGCCCGACCTGGACGGGAAAAGCCTGTCGCATTTCGAGGATTCGCGCGGAAAGCGCCTGTTCGCGGAGATGGCGGCGACCGTGGAGAAATCGTCCGAGGGGTTTGTCGATTACACGTGGCAGTGGAAGGACGATTCGACCCGCATCGTTCCCAAGTTGTCGTTCGTGAAGGGATTCGCGGACTGGGGCTGGATCGTCGGAACCGGGATCTACATCGAGGACGTCCAGATCGAATTGGCCGCGCTGGAAAGAAAAATCGTCAACCTTTCCATCGGCATCACGGTCCTCATCTCACTGCTCCTGGGTTTCATCGCCCTGCAGAATCTAAAGGCCGAAAGCCGGCGGCAGCGGGCCGAACGCGAGCTCCATGACTCGCGGGAGAAATACAGGGCCCTCGTCGAATCCTCCACGGAAGGGTTGATCATGGTCACGACCGACCGGGAGGTTTTCTGCAATAAAACCCTCTACGCCATGCTCGGTGTTCCGGAGAATCCACCGGGCGACCTCTCGTTCCCCCTGCTTTTCCCCGAGCCCCCCCGGACCGATACCTTCGATTTCGGGCAATTCATGCCCGTCCCGGGCAGGGAATTGAAAATCGAACAGGTCGAGACGAAAATCCGGACCCGGAACGGCGATGTCCTGGATGTCCTGATCGGGATATCCCCGATCCGCCTGGCCCGCACGGACGGCATCGTGCTGAGCGTCAAGGACATCAGCCGGCACAAGCAGATGGAGGACGCCCTCGACAGCAGCCAGGAGAAATACCAGGCCCTGACGAACCGGCTCTCCCTGGGCGTGTTCCGCATCGCCCCCGCCCGGGACGGGAAATTCCTCGAGGTCAACCCGGCCGCCGTGGCTATTCTGGGGGCTCCGGACCAGGACCAGCTTCTGAAATCGAGTCTCTTCGAGTTTTTCGATGATGACCGCGAAGGCCGGATGTTTTTCGACACGCTCCTCGGGCAGGGGATCGTCAGGGATTGGGCCGCGGCCGTACGGCGTTTTGACGGAACACGGGCCATCGTCTCCCTTTCCGCGGTGCTGGTCCGGGACAAACAGGGCCGGCCGCTGGTCTGCGACGGACTGCTGGAGGACGTCACCGAGCAGAAACGGACCGACAGCGAAAACGAGAACCTGCTCTCCGACCTCCATTTAGCCGTCGTCCTGCTCGGCCAGCCCCTGACGCCGTTCGTGGAACCCGCCCTGTCATGCGGCCTGCATTCCACGGTGGGGCATGCCGTGGAGCGCATGGCGAGGGAGAAGCGGGATGCCGTTCTCGTCACCGCGTCCGGCGATGCGGCGGTGGGAATCGTCACCGAAGGGGACGTCTGTGAACGGGTGCTGGCCAGGCAGGGCAGTCTCGACGCCCCCGTCCACTCGGTGATGACGGCGCCGGTCCTCTCCCTGCCCGGGTCCTCCACGGTCTGCGACGCGCTTCAGGTTTTCACCGAGAACGCCGTGTCGCATGTGGCGATCCGCGACACCGCCGGCCGGACGATCGGACTTGTGCGCAGCCGGGATATCCAGGGGGCCTTTCACGCCTCTTATCTCGCTTTTCTCCGGCGGATCGAAACACTGCCCTCTCTGCGGGAATTGCCGGGACACACCGACCGGCTCCTGTTTCTGGTGCGGACTATCATCGAGCGGGGGGCGGGCGTCGCGGACGTCACGGCCCTGACGACCGCGATCTCAGGCGCGTTCACCCGGCGCATCGTCTCGCTGACCCTGGCCGATCTCGGGGAACCGCCGGTCCCCTTCGCCTTCATCGGACTCGGGAGCGACGGCCGGAAGGAGCAGACGCTCCGGACGGACCAGGACAACGCCATCGTGTACGCCGATCCGCCCGCGGGAACGGAGGAGGCCGCCCGGGACTATTTTCTCCGCCTGGGGGAGCAGGTCTGCGCGGCGCTGAACGCCGTCGGATACCGGTTCTGCCCGGGCGACATCATGGCGAAGAATCCCCGATGGTGCCGGCCGCTGTCCGACTGGAAGACCCTTTTCACGGAGTGGGTGACCACGGCGAACCCGCAGGATCTTCTCGAAGCCAAGATTTTCTTCGATTTCCGACTGCTGGCCGGAAGCGGGGATATTGTGGAATCGCTCCACGCGCACCTGAGATCTCTGCTCACGGGGAACAACGCATTTTTCCTGTATCTTTCCGAGAGCGTTCTGAAATGGGAACTGCCGGAAAACGCGCAGAAGCTGAAAAACCCCTTCGATGTGAAGAAGGTCATTCTGCCGGTCGTGGACGGGGCCCGGCTTTATGCCCTTCGCCATTCAATCGCGGCCACCAACACGCTGGAAAGGCTGGCTCTGTTGTATGAGGCGGATGTCTTTTCGCGCAAATTTCACGAGGAGACGGCGGAACTCTATTCCGTGCTGATGCGGAAACGGTTTCAGCACCAGGCGCGCCAGCTGTCCGAGCGGATTCCTCCGGACAACGAAGTCGACCCCGCGGAATGCTCGGAAATGGAATTGATGATCCTGAAGCGGGCTTTCGAGCAGATCGGCCGCATCCGCGAGAAAATCAGCCTGGATTTCAAGGGAGTGATCAGCCGGTGACGGGAGTCATACGGCATTGCCAGCGATTGTTGTATTTTTAAAATATCCGGATGACTGACGGACAGGGGCGGAACCCGAGGGAGGTTTTTTGATGCAGGTTTGAACGAACCAGCGGGAGCGTATTCCATTCCTCGAAAACCCGATTCGTGACAATATATTACTTGATTTATTTGCGATATCATCCTATTCTTGTGCTGTACATTGATCCGTTCCAGGCACAGCCCTGATCGGGGTCTCGCCCGAAAACCGTCCAATCCGGGATTGCTTCGCCCCGCAGCGCCTGCCCCGGACTTGATCCGGGGGCGGGGCTCGCAATGACATTGATCGAAGGGTTGGACGCGGAGCTCGCAATGACACGGAGCGGGGATTGCCCCACACCGATGCGCTCACAATGACATCGCATTTCCAGATCGAAAGGAGCATTATGAAAACCAGACTCCATCGAACAACGGTAACCGTCCTGTGCCTAGCGGCATGGGCCCTGGCGGCCGGGCAGGACTCCGGAACGACGCTCAAGCAGGCCTGGGAGAAGCACTTTCTCGTGGGCGCGGCCCTGAACCCGAACGTGGTCAGCGGCAAGGACTCGGCCGCGGCCGCGATCGTGAAGGCGCAGTTCAACACCATCACGGCCGAGAACGCCATGAAATTCGGCCCCACCCATCCGAAATCCGGAGAATACAATTTCAAGCTTGCGGATGAATTCGTCGACTACGGCACGAAGAACGGCATGGCCGTCATCGGCCACACCCTGGTCTGGCACGCCCAGACGCCCAGATGGGTGTTCCAGGACGGAGAGGCCAAGGCCGGCCGTGACACTTTGCTGGCGCGCATGCGGGACCACATCATGACCGTGGCGGGAAGGTACCAGGGCCGCATCCACGGCTGGGACGTGGTGAACGAGGCGTTCGACGACGACGGCACGCTCCGCAAGAGCCCGTGGCTCAATGGCATCGGCGAGGATTTCATCGAGAAGGCGTTCACTTTCGCGGCCGAGGCGGATCCGAAAGCGGAGCTTTACTATAATGACTATAATGTCTGGAAGCCGGAAAAAGCCGCGGCCGTAATACGGCTGGTTAAGGACCTCCGCTCAAAGGGCATTCGGGTGGACGGCGTGGGCGAACAGGCGCACTGGGGATTTTCCTATCCCAAGAACGGGGAACTGAAGGCCATGCTCCAGGCATTCCGTGAGGCCGGCATCAAGGTGCACATCACGGAAATGGACATCAGCGTTCTGCCGAACCCGTGGGACTACCAGGGCGCGGACATCGGAAAACGTTTCGACGAGCTGCCGGGCACGAACCCCTACACCGAGGGCCTTCCGGACTCGGTGCAGGCGAAGCTCGCGGACCGGTACGCCGAACTGTTCGGAATTTTTCTGGAGTACGACGACATCGTTGAGCGCGTCACCCTGTGGGGCGTGGACGACGGCCACTCCTGGCTCGACTACTTCCCGGTGCGGGGCCGGACGAATTATCCGCTTCTGTTCGACCGGCAGTACAGGCCCAAGCCCGCGTTTGACGCGGTGATCCGGGCGGCCGGTACGGGGAAGTAAACCGAACGGTTTTCATTAGGGTCTTTCCATGAACCTCCCGCGGGCGGCAAAAAGCCCGCGGGAGGTTTTCTTTTCCCGCCGATTCCCAAAACAGGCGGAGGATCGGATTCCTCCCGACCTCGATTATTCAGGGAGTTTCCGGAAAATATTTGTATATTTCATAGGTCGGCCCGGACCGGCAGGCCGTCATGCCCCGGCCGCCGGGCACCCCGGAATCCGCTGATTTTTTGGGTGAAACCTCCATCCGGAAAGGGGAATTCCATGCAGAGGAAAAACCTGACTCTCCTTCTGACCCTGTTCTGCGTCCAGTCGACCGCCCTGGCCCAGTTCACCCACGTGTTCACTCCGGTCTGCCGCAATGACCACTACGGCATCGCCCAGCGAGTAGCCGTGGGTTCCGATGGCACGGTTTTCCTCGCCAACCACAGCGGCGGGTTGATGGCTTACGAATTCAATGGAACCTCATTCACGCGCATTGCGCAGGCGAATGAGGGAGGATACGTCCAGGGATTGACTCTGGGCCCGGACGGCACGATTTTCACCGCTTCCTTCACGGACGGCCTTCGGGCCTACACCTACGACGGACGGTCCCTGACGAACACCGCGTTCATCGGAGATTCCTGGAACGCGAGAAGCGTGGCCATCGGCCTGGATGGAACGGTTTTTCTGGCCGCCGGAGACGAAGGCCTGAAGGCCTACCGGTATGACGGATCCTCGTTCACCCTGCTCTCCCGGCTCCGGCCGGGAACCTTCTGCCAGGGTGTATGCGTGGGGCCGGACGGAACGGTCTTTGTCGCGGGTTTCGGCACGGGGCTGGCCGCCTGTGTCCTGGAGGCGGATACGCTCCGGATGACCGCCGGCATCCAGGGATCGTGGCAGTCGACCGATGTGACGACCGGTCGGGATGGTGTCATCCTTCTCTCATGCACCGTGGGCGGACTGAAGGCCTATGCCTACGACGGCGTCTCGTTCACGAACATCGCGAACGCGGATGAAGGAGTGAGCGCGGGAGGAGCGGTTTTGGGCCCGGATGGAACGATTTACGTTGCCTGTTACAGCAGGGGGCTGAGGGCCTATGCCCTGAACAGCGGCGTGTTCACGAGTCTCGGAGGCGTTGAAACCGGCGGCTCGGCCCGGCACCCGGCCGTGACCCCGGACGGTACGATTATTCTGGCGAACTATATGGGGGGTCTTCAGGCGTATACCTTCGACGGATCCGCGTTCACCCAAACGGCCGAAATCGACGACGGCGGCTATGCCTACGGCCTGGCTTTCGGCCGCGACGGATCGATTTTTCTCGCGAACGGCGGAAACGGGCTCCGGGCCTATACGTTCGCCGGCGGTTCCCTGACGGAAGCGGGCCGCATCGCCGACGGCGGCACCGCAACCGGCGCGGCCGTCGGCCCGGACGGCACGGTGTTTCTCGCCAACGGCGAGGACGGCCTGCGGGCGTACACCCATGACGGGTCCGGATTCGCGCCGGCTGGTTATGTGAAAGAAGGGAACCTGGCCCAGCGTGTGGCCGTGGGAACGGACGGGACTGTTTTTCTCGCGGCTTTCCAGGACGGTCTGCGCGCCTACTCCCATGACGGACATTCTTTTTCGAGCGGCATCAAGGCCCCCGGCAGCGAGGGATGTCTGGATGTCGCTGTCGGGCCGGACGGCACGCTGTTCGCCGCGGCCGGGATGAGAGGACTGCTGGCCTACACATTCGACGGAAGCGCCTTCACGAACACGGCGGCCGCAACCGACGGCGGATACGCCTACGGCGTCGGAGCCGGGCCGGACGGCACGGTTTTTCTCGCCAATGACAGCGAGGGCCTGCTGGCGTATACCTATGACGGATCCTCATTCACTCACACGGCCTCGGTCAACGACGGGGGCAGGGCCTACGACGTCTCCGTCGGACCGGACGGCACGGTGTTTCTTTCAAATTACAGCAACGGGCTCAGGACCTACGCGTACGACGGAATCTCGTTCACGGCCGCGGCTGCGGTCAACGACGGGGGCGACGCACTGGAGGCCGCGGCCGGTCCGGACGGAACCGTTTTCCTCGCGTCCGGGGACATGGGGCTGCGCGTGTATGGTTACGGGTCCGCGTCCGGATTCCGGAACCGGCCCGGAGTCCGGCCCGGGGCGTGCGGACTGACGCAGAACTTTCCCAATCCGTTCAACGCGAAAACCGTCATCCGGTATTCCCTGAATGAATCCGCATGGGTCAGCCTGAAGGTTTTCGACATTCTGGGCAGGGAAGTGCAAACCCTGACGGAGGGATCGCGGGACCCGAAAACGCACGAGTGCGTGTTCGACGCATCCGAATTGGCCGGTGGAATTTATTTCTATAGGTTGAGTGTCGGGGACGGTTATACGGAAACGCGGAAGATGCTCCTGCTCAAATGAATCTGACAGCGAGCGCATTCCCCGGCCCGCAAAGCGGGACAGGCGGCGGGGAGCTTCAATCTGACAGCGAGCATATTCCCCGGCCCGAACCTGACTGAACGCATGCAGGAACTCCAATGGCATCAGACCTTGACTTCGTCAAATTCATCGCCGATCAGATCGGGAATGCGGGGGATATTTCCTACCGGAAGATGTTCGGCGAATTCGCGGTGTATTGCGACCAAAAGGTGGTCGCCTTGATCTGCGACAACCAGTTCTTTATCAAGCCAACCGGTTCCGGCAGGGCGTTCATCGAAGACGTCCTCGAATCCCCGCCTTATCCGGGGGCCAAAAATTACTTTCTGATCGAAGACCGCATCGATGACCGAGAATGGATGGCCGAACTCGTCAGGAGAACGGCAAGGGAACTGCCGGGACCCAAAGTGAAAAAGCCGGCGCGGAAACAATCTGCAAGTGCGGAGAAACCGGAGAAAAAGAGCAGAGTCAGACAAAAGAAGCGTCCCGTAAAACGGCACTGAATCGGACAGCAATGACTGTTTGTGTTTTTCGGTTCAAAAGCGGCGTCATCGTCGGTTTTTCTCTATTATAGATAGCCTGCAATCTCAGGTCGTCGAATCGCTTCAGGTCACGGCTCAGAGTGGATAGAATTTTCTTGATTTCGATTGCTTGAGCATTTAAATTAAAATCAATAATTTAATCAGTTTATAAAAACCAGACCGCCACATTGCGGGAAATCGATCATTCCTACGGGTTAATATTGCTTTAAATGACTTAAGCGTTTAAGGGGGTTGTTTGATGTTTGACTCCAGCCGGTTCATGAGAATCATCCGGTACGCGCCGAAGGCCGCTGTGCCGGTCGTCATCGCCATCGGTTTTACAGCCGGCACGTCCCTTTTCGGCCAGCTTCCCGCGGCGCAGGAAATCGCGTCCCAAATGACCATGGGCTGGAACACAGGGAACAGCCTCGAACCGCCGGGCGGGGAAACCTCGTGGGGAAATCCGAAAATCGACCAGGAACTCATCGACGCGGTGGCGGAGGCCGGGTTCAACGTCATCCGCATCCCGGTCGCCTGGGACAGCCACGCCGATCCGAACACGCATCAAATCACCCCTTCCTGGCTCGCGCGCGTCCAGGAGGTGGTCGATTACTGCTTTGAGAACAACCTGTGGGTGATTCTGAACTGCCACTGGGACGGGGGGTGGCTCGAGAACAACGTGAACGCGTCCAGCCAGGAATCCGTGAACGAAAAACAGGAGTCCTACTGGACGCAGATCGCGGAATGGTTCATCGATTACGACGAGCACCTGCTCTTCGCGGGCGCGAACGAGCCCAACGTGGACAACGCGGCCCAGATGACCGTGCTGATGACCTATCACCAGACCTTTGTCGACGCGGTGCGCGCCACGGGTGGAAACAACGCCTCCCGCGTCCTGGTCATCCAGGGACCGTCCACGGACATTGACAAGACCGTCAACCTCATGTCCGCCTGGCCCGCGGACGTCATCGAGAACCGGCTCATGGCCGAGGTGCATTACTACACGCCGTGGCAGTTCTGCGGCATGACGCAGGACGAGACCTGGGGCAAAATGGCCTGGTTCTGGGGCAAGGATTACCATTCCGCGGCGCATCCGGACCGGAACGCCACGTACGGCGAGGAGAGCGCGGTGGATCTCAATTTCCGGAAAATGAAAACGAAGTTCGTGGACAAGGGCATTCCCGTGATCCTGGGGGAATACGGCGTGGTCAAGCGCCTGTCCCTGACAGGCGACGACCTGGCCCTGCACATCGCCTCGCGTGAGCATTATTACCGGACCGTCACAGGGTCCATGGTCCGACACGGACTGGTTCCGGTCTATTGGGACGCGGGATACATCGGCAACAACACCATGACCCTGTTTAACAGGAACGACGGGTCCGTCTATGACCAAGCCGCGCTGGACGCCCTGATGGAGGGATACACTTCGGCCACGTCGGTCCGTCGTTCGCGGCAGCCGGGCCGTGGTTCGGCGCCCTTCGCCGTGACCGCGGTCAGCCAGCCGGGATCGGCTTTCGCGGAGATCCGTCTGCAATCGGCTGCCGCGGGCCGCGCGGACATCATGGTTTTCAACGTTCTCGGACAGATCGTGGCCGATCTCGGCGAATTCCGCATTTCGGCCGGCCGGAACCGCGTGCAATGGAACACTTCCGGCCTGGCCGCGGGCATGTATCTCATTCAAGTTTGGACAGGTGAGCATGCGATGACCGCGAAAACGCTTCTGGTGCGATAAAGCACTTCCGGTCAAATCTGAGCGTCGCTGGCCATCACGAGCTCTGCCGGCGTCCGGTTCCGGATGGGGGGAACGGCGGCAAGAGGAACGATCCGGAGAAGCGCAGCCGTCTGTCTGAAACAGAATCCGTGCATCCGGGACGGGTCGAAAGAACCTGCGCGATTTGGTTAAAAAAATGCAAGAATTGGTTTTTATTTTATCTCCCTGGTGTTTATCATACAATTCATTGTCCGGGTCATATCCCGATTTGTAACAAGTTGTAACGTCCTGCGAACCAGCCATTTATCAATCATCCTTCGAACAAGCGGAATGAATTGTAACAGAATAGATTGATTGCGCTCGGGTCGATTTTTAAACTTATGCGATTAAGTAAACTGTTTATCCAGCCCGGTTTTTTGAGATCCATTATTGAATCAGGAGTACCCATGAAGAAAATGTCCGTTCTTCTGTCCGTTGGCATTGCGGTGTGCCTCAATGCATGGGCCCAGACTCCCGTCCGGATCGCGCCCGTGGGTTTCGATTCCCTGCGGCTGGACGTCCCGCACGGCCGAATCGACACCGTGTCCTATCCGTCCACAACGGTCGGAACCGTTCGCAGGGCGCTGGTGTACACACCTCCGGAATTCCCGAAAGAGGGCAAGTATCCCGTGCTCTACCTCCTGCACGGCATCGGCGGGGACGAAAAGGAATGGCTGAACGGCGGCAGGCCCCAGGTCATACTCGACAACCTGATCGCCGAAGGAAAAGCAGTTCCCATGATCGTCGTGATGCCGAACGGCAGGGCCATGCCGGACGACGCGCCTGGGGCGAACATCTTCGCTCCCGAGAAGGTGCAGGCGTTTTCGACCTTCGAGAAAGACCTGCTGGACGATCTGATCCCCTTCATCGAAAAAACCTATCCGGTTCGACCGGACCGGGGAAACCGGGCCATCGCGGGATTGTCCATGGGCGGCGGCCAGGCCCTGAATTTCGGTCTTGGAAACCTGGATACGTTCGCCTGGGTCGGCGGATTCTCCTCCGCGCCCAACACGAAAACGCCGGAGGAACTGATCCCGAACCCGGCGGAGACCGCCGCGAAACTGAAACTGCTCTGGATCTCCTGCGGAGACGCGGACAACCTGATCCGCTTCAGCCGGCGCCTGCACGAATTCTGCGACGCGAATCAGATTCCCCATGTCTATAATATCGAACCCGGCGTGCACGACTTCAAGGTCTGGAAGAACGGATTGTACCAGTTCACGGGCCTGCTGTTCAGATAAGAGCGGTGCGGTCACCCATAACGGACAGGTGGTATCAAATGAAGAAACTGATTGTGCTCGCGCTGATGTCCCTGCTTCAGGTTCACCCGGCGGAAGCCGGAATTTCCCGGGGTGACGCGATTCACAGCCCGGACGGTAAGATCACGGTTCTCGTCCGCCTCGCCGACGGCGGCGTTCCGGTTTACACGGTCTCCCGTTCGGGCGAAACCGTCCTGAAGCAGTCCAGGCTCGGGGTGCTGCGGCTGGATGGGGATTTCACGGCCGGTCTGGCCGTGGATTCAGTGTCGGCCGCGACGACCGTATCCGACCGGTACACGCTGACGCACGGCAAGCGGCTCAACTGCTCCTATTCGGCTGCCAGGCGTATTTTTTACCTGAAGAACGCGGACGGGAAGCCGATGGACGTCATTTTTCAGGTCTCGAACGACGGCGTCGCATTCCGGTATCATTTCCCGGGTCAGACGGATACGGCCGTCCGGATCCTCCGCGAAACCACATCCTATCATTTCGATCTTTCGACGAAAGCCTTTCTCCAGCACTGCCCGGATGCCAGGACGGGATGGAATTTCTCCCAGCCGTCCTACGAGGAATACTATCAGCGGAACATCCCGGTCGGAACGCCATCGCCGGATCAGGCGGGATGGGTGATGCCCGCGCTTTTCCATTCCGGAAAATTCTGGATCAGCGTCACGGAAACCGCGGTGGACACGAATTATTGCGCAACGCGGCTGAGCCAGCTGTCGCCGGACGGTGAATACACCGTCCAGTTCCCGCAGCCGCAGGAATGCCGTGGAAATGAACCGGCTTTGCCGCAATCGATCCTGCCCTGGACCACGCCCTGGCGCGTGATCGCGGTCTCCGAGGGTCTCGCGGGTCTGGTGGAATCCACCCTGGGAACAGACCTCGCGATTCCGGCCCGGACCGACGTCTCGGCCTGGCTGAAACCCGGCATCGCCTCGTGGAGCTGGGTCATCCTGAAGGACGATTCGACTGTTTTCGGATGCCAGAAGCGGTTCATCGATTTCGCCGCGGACATGAATTGGCGGTACTGCCTCATCGACGCGTTCTGGGATTCCAAGATCGGCTATGAAAAGATCAAGGAACTGGCGGATTACGCCGCGACCCGGAACGTTAAAATCCTTCTGTGGTACAACTCGGCCGGAGACTGGAACACGACGCCGCT
>JAFGAX010000214.1 GCA_016933415.1 bacterium | reverse complement strand
GGGCGACACGGTGATCGATGTGCGGTACAATGACAAGAGCCCCTGGCCCGTGGAAGCGGACAGCACGGGCCAGTCCCTGGTCCCCAGAAGCCTGTCGGGCGCGGGCGATCCGTCCCTGCCGGAATACTGGACGGCCTCCGCTGCGATTCACGGTTCGCCGGGCGCGAACGACGCGGCCACGGGTATAGACGGAAACGGCCCTGTGGTCCCCGGGGGCTTCTCCCTGAGCCAGAATTTTCCGAATCCCTTCAACCCCGGCACCTTGATCCGGTTTACGCTTCCGAAAGCGGGATTCGTGCGGATGCGGGTGACGGACGTGCTGGGCCGGCATGCGGCCGTGCTCGCGGCCGGGCATTACGCGGCAGGGCCGCACAGCGTCCGGTGGGAAGCGTCCGGATGGCCGGCGGGCGTTTACCTGTGCGTGCTGGAGTTCGGGGACGAGGTTCGGGCGCGGAGAATGCTGCTGGTCAAGTGACCGGCGGGTCCGGTCCTGTCGTGTCCGGTCCTGTTGTGTCCGGTCCTGTCGTGTCCGGTTCGTTTTTTGGGGGCTTCCCCGCTGACCGCAAAAACGGTTCTGCGGCATCGCCTGCATGAAAGGGATGTTCATGAAACCATTCGTCGTCATTGCCTTTTTATCGGCGGTCTGCGCGGCCGCCGCCCAGCAGGCGCCCTACGGAGGAACGGCATGGCCCGTGCCCGGCACGGTGCAGGCGGAAAATTATGATACGGGCGGCGAGGGTGTGGCGTATCACGACAACGACGCGGCAAACCAGGGCGGCCGGCACCGGACCGGGGAGGGCGTGGACGTCGAGGACTGCGGGGAGGGCGGTTACAATGTCGGGTACGTGCAGACCGGCGAATGGCTGGAATACACGATTGACGTCCGGTCCGCGGGTGATTACACCATCCGCTTCCGCGCGGCCGCGCTCAGCAGCCAGGGACGTTTCAGCGTCGCGGTCAACAATAAATCCGTCCGGTCTTCCGTCACCGTTCCGGTCACGGGCAACTGGCAGGTGTATACCTGGGTCGATGTCCCGGACGTCACGCTCGCGGCAGGACCCGCGGTTCTGCGGATCACGGCGCTGACGCCCGATTTCAACCTCGATTATTTCTCTTTCTTCCCCGCGGGGCCCCCGCCGCCCCCGCTCGACGCGCTTCCCGTGAGCCCGTCTTTTTCCGCGCCGCACGGGTTTGTCGACGCGCCGTTCGATCTGACGGTGTGGAGCGATTCAGCCGCCGCGGTCATCCGGTACACCCTCGACGGCTCCGACCCGCGGACCAGTCTTCAGGCGCGTGAACAGGCGTCGCCCGCCGTGATCCGCGTCGATCCCGAGTCGAGGGACGGCCGGGGGCTCACGCCCGCGGTCGTGGTCCGCGCGCTCGCCTTGTCCTCCGGCGGGATGCCGATCACGCAGACCGGCGCACGGACCTACATTTTTCCGGAACGCGTCCGGATCCAGGGGGACCCGGGCGGCGATTGGCCCTTCTATCCGGTGAACGACCGGCGTTTCGACTACGCCATGGATCCGGACGTGGTGAATGACCCCCGATATCGGGATCTGATCGACGATGCGCTCCGGTCCATCCCGATCCTTTCCGTGGCGACCGATCCGGGGAGTCTGTTCCATCCGGACTCGGGCATTTACGTCAACCCCGCCGGGCACGGCATCGAGTGGGAGCGGGCCGCGTCGATCGAGCTTTTCGATCCGCGGGGACTGGAGGAGGGATTCCGGATCAACGGCGGCCTCCGCATCCGCGGCGGGTGGAGCCGCTATGCCTCGGGCTCGTCCCAGCAGTTGAAGCTGGCCTTCCGCTTCTTCTTCCGCAAGGAATACGGAAAGGGCAAGCTCGACTATCCCCTGTTCCAGGATGAGGGCGCTTCGTCCTTCGACGGCGTCGACCTGCGCACCTCGCAAAACTATTCCTGGAGCATGAAGGACTACAGCGGCCACATCTGCACCTTTATCCGCGACGTGTTTTCGCGGGACTGCCAGCGTGATATGGGACAGCCGTACACGCGCACCCGGCCCTATCATCTCTTTCTCAACGGCATGTACTGGGGCCTGTACGAGACGCAGGAGCGATCCGAAGCCTCGTACGCCGAGACCTATTTCGGGGGGGACAGGGACGATTACGACGTGATCAAGGTCGCCCGCGACATCGGGCTGGCCTACGAGGCCACGGACGGAACCGTGGAGGCCTTTCAGAAGCTCTGGGCCCTGACGGTTGCGGGCTTCAAGAGCAACTCCCTCTATTTCAAGGCGCTGGGCCGGAACGCGGATGGATCGGTCAACTGGTCCTATCCGGTTTACGTGGATCCGGTCAATCTCATCGACTACATGCTCGTCATCTTCTACACCGGCAATTTCGACGCGCCGGTTTCGGCGTGGGGCGGCAATTCGAGTCCGAACAATTTCTACGCGGTATACAACCGTATCGGCCGGACGGGTTTCAGCTACTACTGCCACGACGCCGAACATACCCTGATGGACCGCCGGTACAGCGAGCATTCCGACTATGGACTGGACCGCACCGGCCCGTATCCCGGCGGCTCGCGGGACACGTTCAATCCCCAGTGGCTGCACCAGCGGCTGTCGGAGAACGCCGAGTACCGCCTGCTTTTCGCGGACCGGACCTACCGGCATTTCTTCAACCGCGGCGCCCTCACGCGGGACGCGTCACGCGCCCGTTTCGCGGCGAGGTCTAACGACATCGAAACGGCGGTCATCGCGGAATCGGCGCGCTGGGGAGACGCCAAGGTGCATCCGCCCAGAACGAAGGACGAGGATTGGCGGCCCGCGGTCGACTGGGTCATGAACACGTTTTTCTCCGACCGGACCGAGGTGGTGCTGGGCCAGATCAAAAAGGACGGCCTGTATCCCGCCATCGACCCGCCGGCGTACAGCAGTTCGGGATCGGACATTCTGGACGACGGCGTGAATCTGCCGGCCGGCTCGACAGTCCGCCTGCTGAACGTGAACGCGGGCGGAAAGGGAACCATCCACTACACGCTGGACGGGTCGGACCCCCGTCTGATCGGCGGCGCCGCGAACCCGGCGGCCGTGAACGGCGGCGACGACGCGACCGTGACGGTTCCGGGGAACTGCGTGCTGAAGAGCCGGGTGCTGGACGGG
>JAFGAX010000213.1 GCA_016933415.1 bacterium | reverse complement strand
GACCCTGGTCCAATTCTCCGTCCCGGAGTCCGGATCGGCCCAGCCGGCCCGGACTGTCGTGTCGTCCGCGAAGCGTCCGTCCCAGTACGCGTTCCAGTCGTCCATCTTCTTCGCCGCCTCGGCCAGGGAACGGCCCGCGTCCTTCCGGAAAGCCTCGAAGGAGGCGAGCAGGGGCTTCAGCGTCGGCTCGGATTCCAGGGTCCGCAGATCCGTCCACGCCTCGGCCGGCGTGCCGCCCCACGAGGTGTGAATGATGCCCACGTTCAGCCCGTCGTCCACGTGAAGCTTCCGGGCGAAGAAATACGCGACCGCGGAAAAGCGGCCCGCGGTCTCCGGGGAGCAGACCTCCCACGAGCCCTTGACGGAACGGAGCGGCACGGTCGAAAACGCTTTTTCCGCTGTGAAAAAACGGATGTTCGGGTAATCCGCCGACGCCATCTCGGACTCCGCGTTCATGGCGTTCACCAGGGTCCATTCCATGTTGGACTGCCCCGAGGCCAGCCAGACTTCGCCGAGCAGGATGTCCCGCAGAACAATCGTGCTGTCCGCGGAACGGACCGTCATGTCCCAGGGGCCGCCCTGTTTCATGGAGGGCAGGCGGACCATCCACTTTCCTTCCTTTGCCGTCGCGGCGGCCTTTTTGCCGTTGAGTTGCACGACAATGCGGCTGCCGTCCGCGGCCGTTCCCCAGACCGGAATCTTTCGGCCCTGCTGAAGCACCATGTGGTCGGTAAAGGGATCGGCCACGGTCAGACGGGAATCGGCTCCGGCCCAGGTCGTGACCGAAAGGATGCAGAAAAATACCAGGTGGCTTTTCATGTGGGTTTCCTTTCCGGGATTGGCTCGGGACAGGCCGTTTTCCGTCGCGTGTGAACCCGATTGAACAATTCCTGCAATATCCGTGAGTCGTCCGGTCATCCGGGACGGCCGCGGAAGCGGTTGATCGGACAGGACAGACACCACCGCCCTGGTTTCAAATTACAGGAACACACGGAAAAAAGCAAGGCCCATATGATTTTCAACCATGAACGGAACCCCGGCTCCGACGTCAAACATCTTGATTATTTTCATGGAATACATTATCTTTAATGGCGGTATGTGGCCGGTCGCCCCGTGACAACCGGCCGGAAATAACCGAGGAGGGTGAAATGAAGCGGCTCCCGTTGTGGATTCTGATGATGGTTCTGGCCTGTTCGACGACCGTTCTGGCCCAGCTGTATTACTGGGTGGACGAGAAAGGCGTCAAGCATTGTTCCAGCGATCCGCCTCCGAACCGGCCCGGCATCCAGAACGTTAAACAATTCCAGCTTCACTCTGCAGACGACGCATCGGAATCCGAAGAACCGGAATCCGGAGACGGGCGGACCGCGGTTCAAACCCCGGCCAAGCGCAAGGCCCCGCCTGTGACGATTTACACCACATCCTGGTGCGGCTATTGCACGAAAGCGAAGGCCTGGATGGCCGCCAACAAAGTGCCGTACAAGGAAATCGACATCGAAGCATCGACAGAGAACCACCGGCAGTACGAAGGAGCCGGCGGGAAGGGCGGCGTGCCGCTCATCATCTGCGAAAACCGATCCCTGAAAGGCTGGAGCGAGGAGAGAATGCAATGGCTCCTCGGCTGGTGAGCGTCTCTCTCTCCGGATCCGTATTCAAGACAGAAAGCGAGCAGCCGTGGCACGCATTCTTATCATCGACGACAATCCCGAAGTCCTGAGCGCCGTGCACCGGGTTTTATCGGGCGCGGGGCACAATGTCTCGGACGCGCCGGGCAGTGCGGAAGGAATCCGCATGCACCGCGAGAATCCCTTCGACCTGATTCTCACGGATATTTTCATGCCGGAAAAAGAGGGCATTTCCACCATCATCGACCTACGCAGGGAATACCCCGGGCTCCGCATCATCGCCATGTCCGGCGGCGGCGACTTTGAGCCTTACGGCATCCTGGATATCGCCCACAGGGTCGGCGCGGACCGCACCATTCCCAAGCCGTTTTCCCGGATCGAACTGCTGGAGGCGGTGAACGCGGTCCTGGCCTCGAATCCCGAGGCCTCTTCCGGCGGCAGGGACTGATCCGGACCCGCCTTTGCTCGAATTCCTCAAAAAACGATTCAGGCCGGAGCCTGCGCCCTTTCCAGACGCATGGAAGGCGGTGCTGGACCGCAGCCTGCCTTGGGCTCGGGGCCTTGACACGGCAGGCCGGATGAGGCTGGAGGGCCTGGTTCGGGCCTTTCTGAAAAAAAAGCGATTCGAAGGCTGCGCGGGCCTCTTCGTGACGGACGAGATGCGCGTCACAATCGCGGGTCAGGCCTGCTTTCTGCTTGTCGGCCGCGGCAACGGCGGCCTGTACCCGGTGCTCCGCACCGTGCTCCTGTATCCGGACGCATTCGTCTCCCCCGCGGTCGAGCACCTGGAGGACGGACCCATCGTTTCCGAGGAATTGGACGAGCGCGCGGGCGAATCCTGGTCCTTCGGCACGGTCATCCTGTCCTGGGCGGACGTGCTGGAGGGCGTGGAATCTCCGAATGACGGGTACAATCCGGTTTTCCACGAATTCGCCCATCAACTGGATCTGGAATCGGGGGCCGAAGAGGGCATGCCAGGGCTCCCGGACCGGTCCGCCGCAGAGGCCTGGCGCCGGGTGATGACCCGGGAATACAACTCGGTCGCGGCGCGGGGCGACCGTGTCCTGGATGAATACGCAGGAACGAGCCCGGCCGAGTTCTTCGCGGTCGGAACCGAAACTTTTTTCGAGAGACCGGCGGCCCTGAAGCGCCTGCATCCGGAAATGTACGGACTGCTCAGGGATTATTACGGCCAGGATCCTTCGAGAGCGCGCGTTTGAACGTTCAAACGTGTGAACGTGCGAACGTTCAAACGTTCTAGAGAAAGAAGAACCATGCCCTACACGCTTCTTTCCATGACAGCAGAGCATCGGAAAGCCGTCATCGACATTTTCAATCATTTCGTGGCGAACGACTGGTCCGCGTACCCTGAGGAACCCCTGGATTACGGGGTGTATGACCGCTTTCTCGACATGGCCCGGGGATATCCCGCCTTCGTCGCCGTCTCCGGGGACGGCACGGTCGTGGGCTTCGGATTTCTGCACGCCTACCTGCCCGCCGCCACGTTCAGCCGGTCTGCGGAGGTCACCTATTTCATCCTGCCGGAGCACACGCGGCGCGGTGTCGGAAGCCGGATGCTGAACGCCTTCACCGAGGCCGCACGCGGACGCGGCGTGGACAGTCTGCTGGCCAGCATTTCCTCACGCAACGAGGCGAGCCTGAATTTCCATAAACGGCACGGATTCGCGGAATGCGGCCGCATGACCGCCGTGGGCCGCAAGTTCGGGGAGGATTTCGACGTGGTTTGGATGCAGAAGAGGATTTGACGTAACATGGGGCAAAAAAGGATCTTTTTGTCCGCTTTCTCAGCGCGGAGGCTCCCGCCTCCGCGCCGGAATCCACCTCGCCGGATCCCTTGCCACGCAGGGGCAGGAGCCCCTGCGGTGAGATGAGAAAAAAACGGGGCTGTCCAAAGAGGATCTTTTTGGACAGCCCCACGCCGGGAAAGTCATTAAAAAAAACGAGAATCTTCTCCGGGAAGGTTCCCGTTTTTTTCGGTGCGACGCCCCTTCAAAGGGCGTCGAATTATTTACTTCCCTCCCATGATCGCCTCCTGGTGCCGGACAATGACGCCCTCCACCAGGTAGACGATGTCCTCCGCGATATTGGTCGTATGGTCCGCGATGCGCTCCAGCGCCCGCGACACGCTCTGGAGCTGGATGAGCCGGTCGATGGCCTGCGGGTCCTTCAGCACTTCGTCCCGGAGGCGCTGGTACATGTCGCGGTTCATCTGGTCGATGGCGTCGTCCATGGCGATGACCTCGCGCGCCCGGCCGGCGTCGAGGTT
>JAFGAX010000212.1 GCA_016933415.1 bacterium | reverse complement strand
TTTAGGTAGCACTAAAATATAACAAATCTTTAGGTTTTTCGGACCGTTTTTCTTTATTTCATAGAGTTTAACCGGACACTAGTGATTGCATCCTACGGTTTTTCCGTCCTTGCCCAAACTGCCGCTTTTCGTGAATCATGTCTTGATTCCGGAAAAAACGGTGATCGGATACTCCCCGTCATTGAGCAGATACCGGTCATATGCGCCGCTCAGAGTCGTGGTGGACATCGTGAGTCCCTCATCCAGGAAAATCTTCTCCCATACGGACAGGGGAAACAGCCCGAGCATATGCCGTTCCGTGTGTACGGTCAACTCTCCTTTTCGGCGGATCAGATACGCGATCGTCGCCTCATAGGTATCCGGACGGTACGGATTGATGTAGTTGTTTTCAAGTACCGTCACATGCACGTCGTCTTTCTCTCCGACGTACGCGAAATTGTTGTCCCGGAACGTTTCCGCGGGCTTGGCCGCCACGAGCAGGACGCCTCCAGGCCGGAGATGTTCGGCTGCGGTCCGTATGGCCTGCCTGAGATCGTCCTCGGTCGCCATGTAGTCGATGCTGTCCGGCACGGCCACCGCGTCGAAGAGCCGGTTCAGACGCACGGTCCGCATGTCAGCCAGGACGTATTCGATGTCCGGATGCAGAACGCGGGCCTTGTCCACCATGCCGGGACTGATATCCACGCCCGTGACTTTAAAAAGCTCCTTGAAGAAGGTATCATGGTTCCCGGCCCCGCTTCCCAGATGCAGGAGCGTGACAGGCGGTTTCTCAGAGGCGGACAGTATCCGATCAATGTAAAATTGAACTTCATCCTCACAATCCTCCGGACCTGCCAGCAGGTCTTCGGTCCAGGCCAGTTCGTTGTACGCGATCCATTCGGGTTGCATGCCTTCTCCTTCACCGATTGAACAGAACTCTTTTCGCATGAAGTCAAAGATACCGATGAGATGTTGTTCCGCCAATCCGGCCCGCACCGGAACCATCCTTTGTCCGGACCCGCCGGAAGAACAGCGGCCGGCGCCGGCGGAAAGATTTCGTCAAGTCAGATTCTGAATCCTGAATAAAAAATCAGACCATCCATCAAGCATGGTCAAGAATACGGCTTTATGTATTCGTATGATGTCCGCGAGTCCGCGTGCCGTTTCCGAAGGAAAGTCTCTGTATAAAATCGTGTCCGACGGACCGGTGTGAGCACTGACAGCAATCATTTCCGTTTGCCTGATCATATTACCCACACGCCTGAAAACAGGCCGGAATCAACTGAATGGCGACAGATCATGATTAATTATTAGTTAATTAATGATTTAAGCCAATTTTCGCAATAAATATTGACTTTCATAAAGAAAAGTAGTAATTTGTCCTGATTACAATATTGACTCCAGGATGATGTATCTTGATTTAAAAAATTGTTCAAAAATATGACAATCTGTACGATTTTCAAAATCCGAAGAATGATCGGGTCACCAGACATAGGGCACTATCTTTATTGAATTAAAACATATCAACCGGAATGAATCGGAATTAATTCCTCCAAAGTTCAATTCATCCGGGTTCAGTGAATATACTAAACGGTACAATATTTGCAAAAGGCATAATTGGATACTTTAGGAATCTAAATGAAAAAGAAATATATCAAACCCGCAGCCATACGTCTGAGCCCTTCGAATCTGGCATTCAACCAGACGATCTCGTGCGACCCGACCGGCAGCGGTCCTACCGCTCAAGGCGGGCATTGCAGGGCCGGCAGCAATGCGGAAATCGGCAAATGCCAGGACGGCAGCTACCCTGCAGGCAAGTGTCAGACCGGTACAGGAGTGTTATAGCGGGATCCCGGACAGCCGATCCCTCAACAGGGTCCTTACCTGGAGATCATCGGACCGGGACGCATCCCTCCTTTTTCCGCATTTTCCCAATCACTGAACCGCATTCGTTATCGCGTTTTCAAGAACATCCGGTGAATCGAAATCCTGACTTTCATCCCCGGTCCATCGGCGGGCATTCGGATTCCCACTTCTCCCTCTCCCGCTCCAGCCATTCGACGGCCGCATCCAGTCTGACTGGATCGATCTGCAGACGCCACGGATAGGCGATACGCCACACACCCCGCTCATAAACGCCGACACAATTGCCTTTTGATATGATCTTCAAATGACCGTTCGCCGGATGCCCGAAAAACACGGGTTTCCAGTCCGAACGTTTCGGAAGCAGGCGCCTCAGGCCGGCCGTCAGGGAACGGACGCCTGAAAACCGCCGGACCCATCGGGCGGCGGTTCTTCCGGTTTTCAGTGTCAGTCTCGCGGCCGCGAAGTCCAACAACCCGGCCCTGCCCCCCCGAACCCGCCGGCTTCCTCCGGCGTCCTTCACCCGCACCACTCGGCCGTCCACAGCGGACAGCGGGACGGGGCCCGGGTCGTTCCGGTCATTGTGATCGCCCCGCGTGACGAGCACGTCCTGCCGCGCTTTGATCACGCGGTGGATGATGCCCGCTCCTGTCGAGGGACACCGGAAATGGATCACATCGCCGGCACGCGGCTTTTCATCTCCGTACGGCCGTACGAGAGCGTATCCCGGTTCCGCCAGTGTCGGCGACATGCTGTTGCCGGAAATGACCACGCCGAAACCGCCGATCCTGACCGGATCGAACAGGCTCACTCGGCCGCCGGGCGTGGCGGACTGAACGGCGGACTGGACGGGCTCCGCGGACAGGGCTTCGAGATGCGTCCAGAAATCTCCGTGCAGGCTCAGATGCAGACGATACCCGGTAATCGCATCGGTCATCGCGCACACGACAGCGAATTGCTCGAGATGGTTTTCGTGCACCGCTGCCGGCGGCAGCCGCCGGTTGAACGCCGCGTGGGCCTGCTCCGCGGACTCCATGAGCATGGCCGCGGCCTGCCCAGGGTGCAGGGTCTCCAGGCCGTCCCTGGGCGATTGGGCGAGAAAACACAGGGCCCGGAGGGGCACGCCGCGTCCGGAATCCCACGACCCTCCGGGGCCGCTGAAAAAGAAACGGCTCCAGGTGGGCCAGGGATGGCCCCAGTACCGGTTCGCCGAGTCCGGGACGACCAGGACCGCGTCGTCGGACAGCGGTTTCCAGGCCGCGGGCATGCGGCTGACCGCCGTTGTCTTTCCCGTACCGCCCGGCGCGGCCAGTATGAAACCCTGTCCCTGGAACTCGGCTAATCCGCCGTGCACCAGAAGGCCGCCCCTTTTCCGCGCGATGTGCGCGATCGCCAGACTGACCTGAAACGCGCGGACCACCGCGTTCTCCCGGTTTTCCGGCCGGAGAATGCGGCACCGGAAGCCGTCCTCCTCTGTGGAATAGAGCGATTCCGTGTCCCCGGCTGAAACCCTCAAGACGGCCTCCGCCCCTCCGGGCCGGAGCCGCATGGCGGCCGCCAGGAGATCGACGACGGCCGCGGATTCCGCGTCCTCCGCAAGGATCTGCAGGTTGAAGCCGCCCGCGAGTCTCAATTTATAGGTTGGATGCATCCGCGGCTTTCAAGACTGATCCTTTTTCCAGCTCCTGCGGCGGTGCGCCGGAAAGAGGCCCAGGTCCGCGGCTTCGCGGCACAGCCTGCCCGGCCGGACCATGCCTCCGCCTTCCTGGTAATTGCCCGCGACACAGCCTGTTCTGCAGGAACCGGCCATCAGGCAATCCCCGCATATTCCGGGATAGTTCCGCGGATCGGCCAGTTCCCGCCTGAGCGTCTTGAGCTTCGGATGATTCAGCCAGAGTTCCGTGATCGAGTCCCCCAGCTTTCCGTACACCAGGGACCGGATTGTCTGGCCGATGCCGCACATGGCGATTTCTCCGGTTCCCAGAATGCCCAGAACCCCGGTGACGCCGCAGTCGCCGGCGCATCCGGCGGTTTCCATCAGGACCGGAAAGGAGCGCAGGGCCGGCGGAATACTGAGAATCAGCCTTTGGATGGATGTCCTTTCCTTCAGGGGACCGTACACGAATTTTTCCAAACCCAGCAGTTCCGGAATGCCGAGTGTTTCTCCGCGCTCCTCCATCTGCCTGCCCCGTCCGGAGCCGGTGACGGGATTGAACTTGACGCTCGAGACGCCGTGCGCCTCGGCCAGCCTGACGACGCGCTCGATCTTTCCGGCATTCCCACGGTGGACGCTCATGATGATCTGCGTGTTCCTGAAGCCCGCGTCCCGGAGCGCGTCCAGCCCGCGGATCGTTGCGTCAAATGCGCCCCGCACGCCGCGGAACGCGTCATGCGATTGCGCGTCGTCGTCGTCCAGGCTTACGGAAATGAAGTCGACTTTCGTCTCGTGCCTGAGAAAATGCGCCAGCTCAGGGGTGAGGAGAACGCCGTTGGTCTCCATGTCCAATTCGATCCCCTGATCCGAAAGCCCCGCCGCGATTTCCCGGAACCTGGGATGGAACAGAGGCTCGCCGCCCGTCAGTTTCGCGTGCGTGAGCCCGAGGGTTTTGGCCTCCACAACGGCGGATGAAAGAAGCTCCGGATCGATGCATTCCTGAGGATCGGGCCTGCCGTCGATGAAACGCGGCTTGACCCAGCAATGGCGGCATGCAAGATTACAGCCGGAGGTCAGATAGAGGTAGAACGAGCGCAGTCGGGGCACTCCCTCCGGGAGCCGTGGCGGAGAACCGGACCTCGGTTCGGGCGGGATCAGGGGTTCACACAGGGTCATTCCGGCCCTCAAAATGACTGCGGCAGCAGTGCTCCCGGTTCACGGCGTGAAGGGTTCCGTGTTGCGCGTACACCACGGCCGGGCATCCGCCTGTGCAGAATCCGGCGAATCGGCAGTCCCCGCAGCCCGGAATGGAGGTGATCGGTGTTTCATACCGCTCGCGCAGGCCGCGGATGGCGCGGCCGCGCAGCCAGGCCTCCTGAACGGCCGTCTCTCCGATTTTACCCATGACCAGGCCGGGCAGCATGTTGCAGGGCGTCATGGACCCGTCGTGCAGCACGGCCATCTTGCTGAACACGCCGCCGCACGCGGAGAGCCTGCCCCTTCCCGGCAGGCCCGTCAGGCCTTCGGCCATGGCCTTCCCGATGCGTTCCATGTCCTCCGCGAATGCGAGCGGTCCGGCCGTCGCCCGGATGCGGCCGGGGTACTGAATCACGAGCGCCTGCAGGATCCGGACGGCTTCGTCCCATTCTTCGGGATTCAAAACCACGTCCTGACCGTAACACCGGGCCGAGCCGAACCGGTCCGCGCTGTTGGTGCCGAAGGATCGGAGCCCGACGTCGTCCAGCAGGAGCCGCGCGATCGCGGGAAGGTCGCGGACATTGTGCCGGTTGATGGTGACCCGGACCGTCACGGGGAATCCCTCCGCTTTCAGAAGGCGCAGTCCCCGCAGGGCGCGTTCGAAACTGGCCGGCGGACGGCTGGCGTCGTGAACCGCGGCGCACGATCCGTCGATGGAAACCTGAATGGAATCCAGACGCAGGCGCCGCTTCCCCCCGTCGAATGCGGAGATGACTTTTTGATCGATGAGCGTACCGTTGGTGAGAATGCTGTATCGCATCCGGTTTTCAATGAGGCTGTCGATGAGGATGAACAGATCCGGGCGGGTGAAGACCTCCCCGCCGGAGAGGGTGAGGCGCTGAACCCCGATGCCGCCCGCTTCGGAGAAAAAATCCATCCACTGCCGGGCCGGCAGGTCCTCCAGCGCGGCCATTTCGTCCGCGTAAAAGCAGTACCGGCACGCAAGATTGCACCGGCCCGTCAGACTGACGTCGATTTCCTCGGGCGCGGAGGGAACGGCGATGCGCCCTTTTTCAGGTGTCGGACGGTTCGTCATGCCGAATCACGAAGTCCGGGAGCAGCGATTCGAGGAAGGACACCACATCCCCGGCCACGTTCTCCGCGTCCAGGGTTTCCGCCTCTACGAACGCGGCGATTTCCGCCGCGGTGCGGGGACAGTCGAGCATCCCCCAGATCAGCCGGCCCGTCCCGTTGAGGAGGACCACTTCATCCGTGTCCGGATTGTACAGCAGGCCGCCTTCCGGCTCCTCTCTCACGGAGACGACCGGATTGGACGAATAACGCTTCACGTCTTCACCTCGAATCCGATGAGTCCTGCGGCATGCAGGGTTTCCAGAACAGCCAGCATGTCGTCCCCCGCGCCGGCCGGGGTGTCCTCAAAATGACCTCTCGCCGCGCCGATGATTTCCCCGACCGTCGCGGATCCGTCGACCGCGCGCCACAACAGCATGCCCGTTTCGTTCAGCGCGACCGAGGCGGCGTTGTCGAGGTTCACCAAAACGGTCCAGCCCCGGTCCGCTTCCCGAAGGGCGTGGTCCGGATTGCGTATCGGCCGATCTTCCATTCTCAGATCATCGACCATCCGTCATCCGTGAGTAAGGCGGAACCCGAAAGCGCTGTCCTGCGGCACAAGCCGCCGGTTTGATACCCGCGGGGCCTGACCGAAGATAAAAAAAGGGCAGTCATTCTCCCGGCCCTGAGAAATGACCAACCCGGGTGTCGTGGGCGATACTGGGTTCGAACCAGTGACCCCTTGCTTGTAAGGCAAGTGCTCTGAACCAGCTGAGCTAATCGCCCTTCTTGAAGACAAACATCCAATATCAATCCAAAAAATGTGTCGGGGTAACGGAGTAAGGGAGTGACGGGGTATTGAATATTTTATCTCCGACACACCGTCACCCCGATACTCCGTTACATCTAAAAGTCAACTCGCCTTCGTCCCCTCGGCCTGAGACTGTGCCGGCGGTACGGCTGGTTTCGGTTCCCGCTTGTGGTAGATGATCGCCGCGGGAACGAGAATGCAGTATCCTATCACCAGCAGGACGGGCGCCACGTTCAGCGACACCCAGCTGTTCCAGGGCTTGACGCCGAGCGCCACATAACCGGCGATCAGGGTGGCCATGGCGGCCAGGGCCAGATACGCATTCACCCGGGTATAGGGCCATACCCGGTCTTCCTTTCTCGGTTTATTCTGCTTCTTGTCAGCGGACATGGTTTTCCTCCATTAGTATCGCGAGAAATATACGCAAATGAGGGGCTATTGTCAAGTTGAGAAGAAATAGAGAGGTATCACTACGCCCCGGGCATCCGTCCGGGGCGGTCATGAAATACAACTGCGACGCACATCAGAAGTGCGTCGCAGTTATCCTGCATCCCGGTCGAATCTCCGTTCGTGGCGGTCATGAAATTCCATCCGGAGAAAAACCTCCCGCGGGTTCGGTAAACCCGCGGGAGGTTGCCCGTTTCCGGCCGGCCGGAGCCGAGATCTTCGCCCCCGGGGTCGGATCGTTCAGGGACCCTCGGACAGGTCCACATTCCCATTGGTCGTGGAACAGCGGATGGACGCGCCGCCTTCTCCGATTCGGCCGTTGACGTGTTTGCCCGAAAATCCGCCTTCCATGGTGATCGGATAGGACGATTTCACCCTGCCATTGGTCGTGGACAGATCGACGTCAGCGTTGATTTTGGCGGGAAGGGACAGGCGCACGTTCCCGTTGGTGGTCCGGCACGACACCCGGGCCTTTTCGGGCAATGACCGGACGTCAACGCGGATGTCGCCGTTGGTGGATGAGGCGTTCACGGACCCGGCCGTATCCTCCGCATCCGCGTTTCCGTTCGTGGTGCCGATGTCCAGCGGCCCCCGCACACCGGCCGCCGAGCAGTTCCCGTTCGTGGTCTCGGCTTCGACGCCCGCGGACGCGGGCACGCGGACCCGGATCTGCGCATTCACGTTCACGCGCGACCCGCCGCTGAAAATCCAGCTCCAGAAATCGGATGCGCCGTCCGTTGCGCGCGGCCTGGACAGCCGGACCCGGATGCCTTCCGGAGTCCGCTCGACCTTCAGGGACGTTTCCGCGATGACGTCATCGACGGTACGCCCGCGCCTGCCGCGGAATTCCACGTCCGCAACCGCTTCCACGGATTCCTTGTCCCAGGCCTCCACCGAGATGTTGCCGTTCACGTTTTCCACGATGACGGTTTCTCCGGCTTTCCAGGCGCAGGATTCCTCGTAGGTCCGCCTTTCACGGACGGACGCCTGAAGAACGGCCGCGGACATCAGAGACAGGACCAGGATTGACAACATTAATCGTTTCATGATGAGATCCTCCGTTTTGCCATGAACGAATTTGGAATCAGCGCGGGCTGAAGCCCACAAGGGACCAAGCAATAATATTATTTTAAATCAATGAAGGCCCGCGGCTACCCCCGCTGTTATTGTTAATCCAAATCCTTCTTTCGGGCTCTGCGCATTAAAGTGATATTCCCCTCGGATACGATGACGCGGAGAGTCGCCTTTCCATCGCCGATGCGGCCGTACAACCTTCCCCCTTCCTCGGTTCTCTCGCGGTCGAGGTCGAAATCGGACCGCACGTCGCCCTCATCGCTCCTGCAGTCCACGTCCAGCGAGGCGTCCTCCGGAACCGTCAGCCGCACATCCCCTTCGTCCGCCTCCGCGCGGAAGGGGCCTTCCCCGTCCGGCGTGAAATCCGCGATGATATCCCCCTCGTCCGCGGACAGGCGGCAGGAGCCCATGGTCACGTTCTCCAGAACCACGTTCCCTTCGTCCGCTTCCGCTTCAAGGGAAGCGAGGGACGCATCGGCCAGCCGAATGTCCGCCTCATCCACGCTGATCATCAGCCGGGCCGCGCGGGTATGCCGGATGTTCCGGATCCGCACATTTCCTTCATCCGCCTCGATGCGGCCCCCGGTCAGTTCCAGGTTTTCGATCTGCACGTCGCCCTCGTCCACGACCAGATCGACGCGTCCGGACAGTCCAGTCAGAGCGACATCGCCTTCGTCCGCGTCCACGCGCACATCCGTCGCCGCGGGCACGTCGAGGCTGTAATCGATGCTGAATCCACGGCCGCCGCCCATGAACTCGCCGTCCAGAAAATCGAAGAAACCCTGATTGTGATCACGTCCGAAATCCGGCTCGCGCACGGTCAGTCGGCCGTTTTCAAGACGGGCATCGGGCTTGATCCGTTTCAGCATTTCCTCCGCGTCGTCGCGGCGCCTGGCCCATACCGTGACCCGGGTCCTGAGCCGGGCCTCGTCCCTGTTCCATCCCCGCACTTCCACGTCCCCCTCGTCAGCCAGAATGGCGACGGATCCGCCCGGCTTCAGGTCGAACGTTTTCTCGTCGGATCGGCTGATTTCGCCCGCACTCAGCGAAAACGCCGCGCCCGCGGCGAGGCAGAGGATACCCGCTCTTCGTAAGGTCATGCTCAATTTCTCCTGTCCACCCGGAGCTCGCCGAGGCCGGGCGTGATGATGAAGGTGGAGCGGTTTTGAAACCGGTCGAAATCGTCGCTGTACCGGTAGCGGCCCCGGTCCGTGAATCCGGAAGGCAGGATCTTGTGGGACATGAATCCCGTTACGCCGCCGACGCTGTAGCGCACGGCCGCGGAATCGGGCAGGAGCACCGTGGTCTCCCCGATGTCGTGGTCGATGCGGACCCGGCTGTCGGGCTCAGCGGCGCCCCTGAAATCCGCCGTCAATTCGCCGATGCCCGCGTCGATGTCGGTCTCGAGGCTCCGCGCATTCGCCAGGTTCCGCAGGCTGGCCTCGCCGATTTTCGGATTGACCTCCAGGTAGTCCATGGGAATGAGATTGGGCCTGTCGAAATCCAGATCCAGCTCGCCGGCCCAGATGCTGATCACGGTCTCGCGCAGGCGGAGCCCGCCCAGCTGCAGATCGGCCTCGCCCGCCTTCAGCCGCGCTTCAAGCACGGTTTCAGGCCCCGACGGCAGAAGCACGGTCACCCGGGCCGGCGGCCTGTCGTCCCGGTTCGAATTCCCGTGCCGCCAGTCCCTCTTCTTGAGCCGGATCAGAGCCCGGCCTTTTTCCGCGTCCAGATCGATCTTCGAACGGTAATCCCTTCCCTTGTATTCCAGTTCCGCGATGAGGCTGTCGGATCCGGGATTCCGCCCGATCCTCAGTTCGCCGACCGAGACATCCACCTCCACGATGAGTTTTTTCATTCCGTCCGCTGAAATCGCCTGACGTTCGCGTCTATACCCGTCCTCCGGGTCATCCGCATGCGCCGGAATCTCCGCGCAGAGCGGAACGAGCATCAGCAGAATCCATCTCCCCTTCATTGCCATTCTCCTTTATTCGAATGCGTGTCGCCTCGTGTCTGGGTATACGGCCCGGACGGGCCAGGGTTTCAGACAGGTGGGGCTGTCCCAAAAGGATCTTGATTGTCCGCTTTCCCGGCGCGGAGGCTCCCGCCTCCTCGCCGGAATCCACCTCGCCGGATCCCTTGCCCCGCAGGGGCAGGAGCCCCTGCGGTGAGATGAGAAAGGAACGGTGCTGTCCAAGGA
>JAFGAX010000211.1 GCA_016933415.1 bacterium | reverse complement strand
GAAGCAGGTGGAATCCGTTTATCCTGCAGTCCCCAAAACGCTCCGGGAGGTTTGTAACCTCCCGGAGCGTTCACGTCTCAAAGACATCACGCGGCGCACAGTCAAGGCGCTTCGCGCGTAAACGTCCCGAAATCACTTCATCAGCACCATCTTCCTCACAGCCGTGAAATCCCCCGCCTGAATGCGGCAGAAATACACGCCGCTCCCGAATCCCGACGCGTCCCACTGAAAACGATGGGACCCTGCAGGCAGATGACGGTCCGCGAGCACGGCGACTTCCCGTCCCATCATGTCGTACACCTTTACGGACACCTGACCCGAAACAGGCAGGCGGAAGCCGATGAACGTCGAGGGGTTGAACGGATTGGGATGGTTCTGATCGAGCCTGAAAGAAAGCGGCAGACCGGCCGAAGACGAATGATCCACCGCTGAGATCAGGGCCAGACGGTCGTACACGGCCTTCATGGTGTCCGCGTTCGCCTGAAGCTCCTCGAGCCCGCTCCCCAGAACGATTCCGAACGACACAGTGAACGAATCGCCCGAAGCCAGGGAGAAAGGCGGAGCGGAAAGGAGAAGCTGGTAATCGGCCGTATCCCCGGGCGTGCTGACCGCGCCGCCGGCCATCAGGCCGTACCGCAAATCGTCGCTTTCCGCGTCGAATCCAGGGTCCGATTCCCCCAGTGCGCGGACCGCATGCGGGGCTTTCGCGGGCCCGAGCATCCGGCACCCGAACCAGCCCGCGGTCTCGTCGGCCGCATTGCGCAGAATCAGCAGGCCCCGTGACGCGTCGTATGCCGGAAGATTGTTTTCCCAGTCGTACCACGGCACGTCCGGGTCGAGCCAGACCGCCGCGAAAACGCTGTCCAGGTCCCCGCTTTCCCCCGTGTTCCTGACGCGGTAATTGAAGATGACGAAATCGTCCCTCGACGGTCGCGACCACTGAAGCGACTTCTGGCGCACCGCGAGCCCGATCGGATTCTCGTTCCATTCGGACGTATCCGCGTACGTGACGGTCACGTCCTGGTCAGACACGCCCGGGCCCAAAGTGAAAGGCGTCCCCTGCACGCGGGACCAGTCTCCGGAATCCCAGTCCCAGGTGCGGCTGAAGAAAAGCCACAGCCTGCCGCCCGCGGACTGCGATACGGTCGGGTAGAACAGCATGCCCGCATCCTCGATCACAGCCGGGCCGGACCAGGTCAGGCCGTCGTCGTCAGAATGAACCTGCATGATCCGCGTGTCGCCGTCCCACTGCCGCCACACCGCGATGATCCGGCCCTGGGAGGTTCGGATGCCGCTGATTTGATCAGGGGAGTCGGATTTCAGTGATGTCCACCGGATCCTCCCAGGTCAGGCCTCCGTCCGGGCTCTTGCTGTATCGGATTTGATAGGTCCAGTCTGAAGTGTAGACGATCATGATTTCGCCGG
>JAFGAX010000210.1 GCA_016933415.1 bacterium | reverse complement strand
CTTGGGCGTGACGCCGAACCGCCTCTTGAATTGCCGGATGAAGTGGTCGGCGGAAACGCCCATCTCGCGGGCCAGGCGGCCGATCGTCATGTCGCCGCCCAATTCCGATTCCAGCCGGAGACGAGCGCGCTGCCACGGATCAAGCCGAACCGTTTCGGAAGGACTGGCCGAGAGAACGTCGGCGGCAAGCGCGAGAATCTCCAGCACGGCGGCGCGGAGGCGCAACCGATGGGCGGCGCCCGGCCGCACGATTTCGATGCACAAGGTCTCGAACAGGTGGCGCATGTCGTCGAACGCAGCGCCGAGGTGCACGAGAGCCGGCAGAGGACCCTTCTCGTCGAGCCACGGGGTCAACCGGTCCCGCGGCGGCGGGGCGAAGTTGATGTGGGCCTGATAAAACAGGGTCGGTCCGCGGTTGCCGTATTCATTGAGCTCGGTCGGACGGAAACAGATCAGGTCGCGCGCGGCAGCCGTCAAATTGCCTTGCGGCGTCCTGGCCTTGATGGCGCCGGTCTCAACCAACAGCAGATGGTGGCCGGGAATCCGATACCGGTGCCACTGGTCGCGCGGAAAATGCCAGCAGCTGGCCAGATCCACGCTCGGATCCAGTTCGTCCAGGGTCAAAAACCTGCCGGATTCGACCATTCTTGCCATGGCCGTCGATTTTAGCCCTCAGCAACCCGATTTGTGAAGCCTGAACACAGTAGCCATTCCCCGGCGTTTGCGGATACGTATGGGATTGACGGGACGATCAGGTCATGTTGCGAGACGCAGGATACGCACATCGCAGGAAGCCGCAACCGAAGAGGAAGACAACCACGGATTACACGGATAGCACGGATTTGGAGGCCACAGAAAGGCCCTGCACCAGAGCCGGGGCACGGTGCGGAGCACGCACGGAGATCTTCTCGCGAAAACAAGAAGTTGGCGGGTAGTGGCATAACGAAGGAGGCGGTCATGGAACTCCGAAATGGACGAACGATCCTGACGATCGACGAGCGAACGGGCAGCATTGCGCGGCTGACCGACAGCCGAACCGGGCGCGTGCATCTGGACGCGTGCGAGGGCGGCCGTTCCGACGGCCGGCTCTTTCGCGTGCTGCTGCCGGTTCCGGAATGGAGCTCGCGTTATGCGGACAGCCATGAGCAGGCGGCCCCGACCATTACCCGGGAGGGTGGAAAGGTTCTGCTTCGCTGGGACAATCTGAAAACACGGGACGAACCGGCCGGCGTGTCCGCCGAGACGGCGATCGAAATGCCGGAGGGTTCCGACGAAGTGCGTTTCACCCTGAAGATCGCCAATGGCGGACCGGGCCCGGTGGCGGACATTCTTTTTCCCTGGCTGGGCGGGTGGACCGGCATCGGCGGCAAGAACAAGGACATGATGATTCTCGGCGCCAAGACTTCCTTTCATCCGCATTCCTTTCCGTTCCATACGGGAACAACCTACGCGCGGCTGCATCAGCGCGCGGATTTCGGCTACCCGCTGACGTTGTACGCGCCGTGGGTGGACTTGTCGGGCCCCGGCGGCGGCATTTCTTACATCGTGTATCCGGCTTCCCCGCAGAACGGGGCGGTGAGCGTGCAGAATCTGGCCGGATACGGTCCGGGATTGCGGCTGGCCTACGGCTGGGATTTCCCCACCGTGATCCGTCCCGGCGAACAGTGGACCAGCCCGCCGGTGGGCATTTCCCTGCACGGCGGCGACTGGAAGGAAACCGCCGACCGCTGGCGCGCGTGGATGGAGACGTGGTTCGTGCCGCCCGCGGGCAAAAGGGAACTGCGCGAGTCCATCGGTTTTCAGAACGTGTGGCTGCGGGGTTTTGACGGCACGCCGTTCCGCGGCCTGGACTCCGTTCCCGCCGTGGCCGCGGCCGGGCGGAAATACGGAGTGAACCAACTCTGCATCTGGGATTTCATCACATTGGGCAATTACTCCAAGCATGCGGATCGCGACCTGCTGGATTACTCGCCGGAGGAGCGATCGGTGCTGTCCAGAGGTCTGGCGCAGGCCCGGACGGAAGGGACCAACGTCAATGCTCTCATCAATTTCCGGCTGGGCAATCCGAATCAGACGCTGTTCAAGAAAGAGGCACATGCGGAACTGATCCGCTGCTTCGACGGAAGTCCGCGGATGGAACCGTATCCCACCAACCATTTTCATCCGCTGGTGCGGCCGTGCGGGTTCGGACCGAGCACGTATATCCTGAGCGCCTGCGCAAAATCGTTCCGGGCGCGCGTGCTGCGCCAGACGCGG
>JAFGAX010000031.1 GCA_016933415.1 bacterium | reverse complement strand
GTGATTTACGCGATCATGGAACTGCGGCGCGACAAGTACCGGGCGAAAAAAGAGGCGAAGCGGAAGCTGGAGATGAAGAAGAAGCGGTAAATCCCGATCCTTTACGCGTTTTTTAAACCTCCCGGGGGCGTCGACTTCCGGGAGGTTTCATTTTAGTTCATAGTTCATGGTTCATAGTTCATGGTTTATAGCGAAGGAAGAGAGTATCCTCCTGGCTGATCGCTCTTTTGATTATGAACTATGAACCATGAATGATGAACTTTTTTTATTCATGAGAGGCTATCGGACATTTTCACGGAGATGTCCGATAGCCGGCGAAATGATGCCGGCATATCGGACCTACGACTACAACTGCCCGTATCCTCTTTTAAAAACCGTAATTTTACCGTATATTACGATCACCGCCGTAACAGCCCGGAGTTTCCATGGCCGAGAACGCCCTGCTGCACGCCCTGCTGTACACCCACTGGATTTCGTGGATCATGCATTTCCTGATTTTTCTGATCCTGTGCCGGTGGAGCGGCATACGCTGGCAGTGGGCGCTCATCATCGTGTTCGCCATCGAGGTATGGGAAACCGCGGACTGGTCCCCGGCCCGGCCCTGGAAGTGGTGGACGCGCTTCGACACCTGGGCGGACATCGCCGCGGGCTGTCTCGGCATCTGGGCCGGGGAACGGATGAAGCGCCGGGGAATGCGCCCGTCCTGAAAACGGACCGCGGCGGCCGGGGCCTGAGAACAGGTTTTTATTCATGATCGGCAGGAGGAATGAATCCATGAAGACGTTCCGGAATGTGTTTCTTTTCTCGGTGATCTGGTTCTTCAATGAGGCCGTTTTTGGGGCCGGACCGGCTGATTCCCTGACCTTCATCGGCCACTCCAGCGTGAAAATCGCGACAGCCGCCGGAAAAACGATCTACATCGACCCGTTTGCAGGCGCGGCGACTGACTATGCGGATTCCGCGGACGTTCTGCTCGTCACGCACCAGCATGGCGACCACAATGCGGTCAATCTGGTGAAGAAAAGGGCGGGATGCCTGACCGTTTCCAATGTCCAGGCCCTGCAGGCCGGCGTTTACCAGAACTTCACGGCCGGGGACATCCGCGTAGACGCCGTTCCGGCATACAACGCCAACCATCCGAAAAACGCGTGCGTCGGGTATGTCGTGGAATTCAACGGCATCCGCGTCTATCATGCCGGGGACACGGGCAAGATCACGGAAATGGCGGACCTCGCGTCGCGGGACATCACCTATGCCCTTCTGCCCATCGACGGCATTTACACCATGTCGCCCGAAGCCGCGATGGAGGCGGTCGCGATGATCCGTCCCCGGTTCGCGATCCCGATCCATTCCATGCCGCCGCCGGATACGGGCAATACCGCGACACTCGCCCGTTTCCTGCCGGAGAACCGGCTGGTGCTCAGTAACGGTGAGACGATCGCACTGGCTTCTACCACAGGCGTGCGCGGGACGAAGGGCAGGCCGGTACGGACCACTCTGCTCCGCAATTATCCCAATCCGTTCAATCCCGCGACCACGATCGTGTTCTCGGTTCCCGAACGCGGATTCACCACCATGGAGGTGTTCGATCCCTCGGGCCGGCGCGCGGCGGTGCTGGTCAGCGCGGACCTGCCGGAGGGTGAGTACCGCGTCTCTTTTAGCGGGGAGGATCTGGCGGCCGGAGTCTACCTGGCCCGCCTCAGCCGCGGGACGCTCCGCAGGACCATCCCCATGCTCCTGGTGAAATGATCCATCCCCGATCGAAGGCGCGGCGGCGCGGTTTCCCCGCCGGCACGGGCGGACAGGCGGTTCGGCCATGCGTCTGACCGCGCTCTTCAAGGATACCTTTTTCTACGGAACCGCCACGGTGATTCAGCGGCTGATGTCCCTGGCCGTGATCCCCCTGTATGTGTCCAGCCTGAGTGTTTCGGAATTCGGATTCATCAGCCTGTTTCAGTTCTTCCTCGGCATCGGCATGGTCTTCTTTCTCGTGGGTGTGGACCAGGCCCTGCTCCGCGAAGCCTCCGGGGCTTCCCGCACAGCGCAAAAATCCCTTTTTTTCACGGCTCTGACGGCCGCCGCGGCCGCGGCCCTTGCCGTATCCGCGGTCACTCTGGCGTTCCGCGGCCCCGTGACCGCCGCCCTGTTCAGGGACACCGCTTACGCCGGCATTCTGCCCTGGCTGCTCGGCGTGACCGCGCTGGAATGCGTCTGCCATCTCGCAGGCACATTGCTTCGAAGCCGCGGCATGGCCCGCGCATTCGCGGCCGCGGCCAGCCTGAAAATGGTTTTTTTCTTCGCCTGCAACTGGTTTCTTCTGACCCGGCGCGGCTGGGGCGTCGAAGCCTTTCTCGTTTCATTCGCCCTGAGCGGCGGCCTGTACCTGGCCGTCACCGCTTTCACATGGGTGCCGGCCCTCACTGGGAGGTTCGACCGTGCCGTGTGCGGCCGCATGGTGCGATTCGGCCTGCCCCTGGCGGCCAATGTTCTGCTGACCGTTCTCCTGTTCCAGTCGGACCAGTACCTGCTGGAACGGTTCCGGGGCCTGGCGGCAGTGGGCGTGTACGCGTTCGGTTACAAATTCGGTTCCGTGCTGTACTACCTGGTGTCGTCCCTGAACAACGCCTGGTTCCCGCACCTGTTCCGCATCGGCGAGACGGAGCTTCGGGAATCCTTCCGAAGGACGTTTATGCATGTCCAGACCGCCTCGTTTGCGGCCTTTCTGGGCCTGGACTTCTTTTTCAGGGTTTTTTACAGGGACATTCTGCCGGACCGGTACCGGGACGCGATTCCCGTGCTCTCCTGGGTGGGCCTCGGGTATGTTTTGTTCAATATGGGGTCCTTCATCGACTCGCTTTTCTACCAGAGAAAAAGACCGCACTGGATCCCGGTCATCACATTGACCGCGCTGGCGGTGAATGTCGGCCTGAACCTCTGGTGGATTCCGCGGTACGGCATCACGGGCGCGGCGGTCTCCACGTTTCTCTCGTTCGCGGCGTATCTTGGCGCGACTCTGGCGCTGGCGCGGCGGCTGAACTTTCCCGTCGCCTGGTCCGAGCCCCTGCGGCGTCTGGCCGCCTTCGCCGCGGTTTACGCCGTCGGCCGCGCCATCCTGTCCATGGCGGACGGGACGGCCGCCGGTCTTGCGGTCTGGCTGTCGGCGATTCCGCTTCTGCTTTGGGTGACGCTGCGGGTGTCACGTGAGGCGAGGGGGGAGTGGGGGAGGATGCGGGGCCTGGTTGCGGGGAAACTGCGAAAGAGAGTTTAAAAATAATGTTTCGGGTTTCGAGTTTCGGGTTTCGAGTCAGAGAATACTTATTCCCCATTATTAACCCGGAACGCGGAACTCGAGACCCGGAACATTTCTCTTCACCCGAAACCCGAAACTCGGAACACTGAACCCGGAATTTCGCGTGGAAGCCGCCTTACTTCTGCCCCAGCTTGTCCCGGATTTCCTGGAGGATGATCTCCACCCGGGTGGCCTTGATGAGGAACCCGTCCGCCCCGCTTTCGAACGCCTTCTCCCGGTCCTCCTCGCCCATGCGGGACGTCAGCATCACAACCGGAATGCGCTTCAGGTTCTGGTCCATCTTGATCATGCGGCAGACCCGGTAGCCGTCCATGCCGGGCAGCATGATGTCGAGCAGTACGATGTCGGGCGATTCCTGCTTCGCCTTGTACAGCCCGTCCAGGCCGTTTTCCGCGGTCACGGTCGAATAACCGCTTTCCTTGAACAGCGCCTCCAGGGTGCTCCGCACGGCGGCGTTGTCGTCGATGATCAGTATTTTCTTCGGTTCCGATGCCTGGGACATCCGGGGCTGTCTCCCTTCGGTTTGATTGGGTTCAGCGGGGCGGGTCGGCCGCGCCGGGGGGCCGGCTCAGCAGTTCACGGACCTTGTCGACGATGATCACGGTGCGGACGGCCTTGACGAGATAGGCGTCGGCGCCCACTTCGTAGGCCCTTTTCTCGTCCTCCTCGCCCATGCGGGAGGTCAGGATGATGACGGGAATGCTTCTGAGCAGGCGGTCGAACTTGATCATGCGGCATACCGTGAACCCGTCCATGCCCGGCAGCATGACGTCGAGCAGGATGAGGTCCGGTTTCTCGATACGGGCCGCCTGCAAGGCCTTGAGTCCGTCGTCCACTGAAGCCGTGCGGTACCCGTACTCCTCGAACAGCCTGGTGAGCATGTTCCGCACGGCAGGGTTGTCGTCGATGATCAGTAATTTCTGCGATTGTCGTCCCTGCATAGCCTCTTCATTCGGGCGGCCATCAGCCCGATCATTCCGGTTCCGGGTTTTCAGGATGATATGAGCACGGGCTTCTGGCCGCTCCGACGGGTTTGATTCACCGCCGCATACGGCGTCCATCCTCCAAATTCCTTGTGATACCCCACTGCTTGTCTTCAATAATTCGTAAATAGAACAGCTTGATCCCGCGAAGCGGGCGGCGGGGTCCTTCAATTTCCTTCCGCTGCGGCAAGAATCCTGGCGGCCGCGGCCCCGCCGGCCAGCCGGCCGGACGACCAGGCCCATTGCAGGTTGAACCCGCCGGAATCGCCGTCCACATCCATGATCTCGCCGGCGAAAAAGAGACCCGGCACGCGTTTCGATTCCAGGGTCTCCGGAACGATTTCACGGGTCGCGACGCCGCCGGCCGTGACCTGGGCGTCGAGCCAGCTCCGCGTGCCGATCACTTCGAACGTCCACGATTTCAGGCATGCGTTCAGGCGCTTCAGTTCCCCGTCCGAAAATTTTTTCCAGGGCTTGTCGCGGTCGACCATGGCCTTCTCCAGAAGCACGGGGATGAGCCGTTTGTGCACCAGTCCCACGAGGCCGTCCGATGCGGATTTGTATCCCAGCGAGCCCCGCCTGGATTCAAGCAGGGCGAGGCACTCGGCCGCGCTTTTTTCAGGAAAGCAGTCCAGCGTCACGGAAGGCCCGCGGCCGCCGGACAGCAGATTGTTCACGGTCCTGGCGCATTTCAGGGCCGGCGGCCCGGAAAGACCGTATTCCGTGAACAGAATCTCGCCCGATTCCGAGCAGAGGGAACCGCCGCCGGCCGTCAGATCCAGCCGGCCCTGTATTTTTACGCCCTTCAGCTTCCGGAGCGACGCTTCACGCAGTTTCAGCTGGACGATGGCGGGGAAGGGTTCCACCACGGAGTGCCCCAGGCCGCGGGCCAGCTGAAAGCCTGATCCGTTCGATCCGAGGGCCGGCGCGGCGCGACCGCCGGCGGCGAGCACGACCGTGGACGCGAACCGGACATGACCGTTTTCGAGCGAGATCCGGAAAACCCCGTCCGCGCATTCGATCGTTCTGACTTCGGAAAGGCAGAGCTCCTCCGCCCGCAGGCGGGCTGTCTCGTAGCGCAGCACGTCCAGCACGGCCGATGCCTGGTCCGTTCGCGGGAAAACGCGGCCGTTCTCCTCGGTTTTCGTCTCAAGGCCCATTTTCTCGAACAACTCCAGCGTCCGGGTCACGCCGAATCTGGAGAGGGCCGGAGCCGTGAACGCGGGATCCGCGCCGTGATACCGGGACGGATCCGCGGACAGATGAGTCAGGTTGCAGCGCCCGTTTCCAGTGGCCAGTATCTTTTTTCCGACCCGGTCCATACGCTCGAGAATGACGGGCCGGACACCCGCTTCGGCCGCGGCCAGGGCGGCCATGAGGCCGGACGCGCCGCCGCCGATGATCACCAGAGCGTCGACCGGCCGGGTCTTGACTTTCTCGCGGATTCGAGCCATCTTATAAAGATACTGGATAAATTCCTTCCACGCAAGCCTGAAAATCGCCGGAACCGGGATTCCCGAGGCAAACCGGCATAATTCCGCTTGATTTTGGCGGAAAAAATCAACAATTTCACAAACAGCGTCGAATGCACCGGAGGCGGATCGTTTCCCGATGAGCCATCAGGCCCACATTGTCGTCAGCGGCATGGTCCAGGGAATCGGATACCGGTTTTTTGTCACGCGCCTGGCGGCCTCGCTCGGGCTGGCCGGATGGGTGAAAAATCTGCCGGACGGCCGGGTGGAAATCACGGCCGAAGGCGACCGGAGCCTGATCGAGTCCATGATCCGCGATCTGAAAACCGGCCATCCCTGCGCCTCGGTCAAGAACGTCGCTGTCGAATGGAAACCCTGGACCGGAAGAGCCGGGGACTTCCGGGTGACCTATTAGCGGCCGCAGGGGCGGGTTCGGGCCGGGGTCGTTGTACGCCACTGTTGGAGGAATTTCTGATGCTTGCCCAGCGGTTCCACCTCGCAATCACGACGGCCGCCTTTCTGCTGGCCATGCCCGCGTTTTCAAGGGAGAAAGTGACGGTCGCGGTGCTCGATTTCGAGCCCAAGAACGTCACGGCCGAAAGCGCCGAAGCCGCCGTCGATCTTCTGCGCACCGAGCTTTTCAACACGGGCTGTTTCAAGGTGGTGGAGCGCCAGCGTATCCAGAAAATCCTCGAGGAACAGCGCTTCCAGTCGTCCGGCGTGACCGACGCGGACCAGGCCGCGGAGATCGGCCGCATGCTCAACGTGAAGAAAATCATGATCGGCACCGTGACCCTGCTGGGCGGCACGCACATCCTGAACACGCGCATCGTGGACGTCCAGTCCGGCCAGGTGGAGCTGGCCGAGGCCGTGGAAAGCCGGGGCGGGGAGGAGAACCTGCCCAGGGCGGTCACCGAGCTGGCGTTGAAGATCTCCTACAAGATCGGACTCGAGGGCCACGTGATCCGAATCACCGGAGAGACGGTGTACATCGACCTGGGTTCAGCGGACGGCGTGAAGGTCGGCCAGACTTTCGACGTCATCCGCCAGGGGGAGGTGATCACCGATTTGGAGGGCCGGACGATCGGCGCCCAGTCCGAGTCGATCGCGACCGTGATGGTCACCAAGGTGCAGGACCGTTTCTCGGAGACCGCGGTTCACAGCCAGACGACGCCCATACAGAAAGGCGACCGCATCCTTCCGTTATCCGAAAAGAAGGCGGCGCCCGCCCGTCCTGAGCCCAGACGGGAAAAACCGCCCGTTCAAAAAAAGCCCGGAACCCCGCATCCCGAGGACAAGGGCGCCGTGGAAATGCCGGCCCTGTTCTGAAGCGGTTCGTTCGGAAACCCACCCGTCCACCCGCACGCGCAAGGAGGAGAGCATGAAGGGAAGAGTCGTGTTCACAGCGGTTCTGCTGGCACTCGCCGTTTCCGGAATCGCCGCCGGTCAGGGGTCGGTCTTCACGTTCGGCGCCAATTACTGGAAGGCGCAGTGGAATATCGAGGGCATCGAACCGGGGCACATGTTCGGCCCCTACGTCAACCTGCGTTCCGGCCGCATGACTCTCGGCGGCTCCTTCTTTACGGGCACGTTCAAGCCCGATGAATCCGAGGACATTTTCGGAGACGATATTGATCTCAAGCGGAACGATCTCAATCTGTCCGTTGGCTACAACCTTGGCCGGTTCTTCAATGTGTTCGGGGCCTACAAACGGACGAATTGGAATATCAAGGGGACCGTGGAGGATATCGTGTACGACGACTGGACCGACACCTGGTACGTCGATGATATCGAGATCGACGAAGAGGAGGAGGGGTCCTATTTGGGCGGCGGCGCATCGATCGTTTTCCCGTTCACCAATTCCCCGCTGTTCCTCTACGGTTCAGGAGCCTTTCTCGCGGCGCAGAAAAAAGACTGGACCGATATTACGACAGTGACTGTCGGCGCGGGTTACAGGCTTTCTCCGCAGCTCACGCTCATGGCCGGATTCCGGTCGGACCTGTACGGGGATCCCGAGGATTCGGACGATGATTCAGGCGAGAAGGAGAAAATCCAGGGATTGACCGTTTCCCTGGCATACACCTTGCGTTAAAGGAGCTGGAACCCGAATCGTCCCGATGATGTTTGACTCATTGGGCGGTTGCGGTTGCCCGGTTCCGGCGTAACTGACGGAAAACAGATATTTACCCCGGTCTCCGACACGTCAGCCGGAGACCGGGTGTTTGGATTTTCCGAAGCGGCTGGAAATCGGCGGGCAGATGCCCGATTATTCGGTCTGCGGCGCGGTTACCCAAAAACGAAGCGGCCGGCATGAGCCGGAAATCCCAAATAAATCTTGACTTTTAGGTTAAATTTCGTAATTTATTGGCCGGACATTTTCAAATGCATGACAAGCGAATGTAGCTCAGTTGGTAGAGCGCCAGCTTCCCAAGCTGGATGTCGCGGGTTCGACCCCCGTCATTCGCTCTTTTTTATTGTTCGGGAATTACAAAACGGACAGGAGGTATTTTCCATGATGCGCCGTCGCACGCTGTTCCTGATCGGGCTAGCCGCCCTGGTTCCCTGCCTGGTTTCCGGCCAGGGTTATGTTCAATCCATCGGTTCCGGCGACGTGAACTGGACCAGCCAGGTCGTGCGCGCCACCGGAATCGGCGCGCCGAATGTGGCCATGCCCCTGCCTCAGCAGAGGGCCGGCGCGCTCCGGGCCGCGAAAATGGACGCGCTCCGGAACGTGCTGGAAACGATCAAGGGCGTCGCCCTGAATTCCGAGACCACGGTGGAGAACGCCATTGTCGCGAGCGATGTCATTAAAACCAAGGTGGAAGGCGCGGTCCGCGGCTTCCGCGTGGTGGACACCCGGTACATGTCGTCCGGCGACGTCGAAGTCGATGTCGAGGTGCCGCTGACCGGCATCATCGCCGACGCGGTTCTGCCGTCCTCCTTCGGCGGAGGCTCGTTCATGGCGGCCGGCGGCGGGGCCGTGTGCCCGACCTGCGGCCAGCCCTGGCCCCCGGGACGGCCGGTTCCCTCGAACGTCAGCTCGGCCGGCGGCGGGTCGCTCGCCGGAGACATCGCCGGAGACGGCGTGTCGGGCCTGATCATCGACTGCCGCGGGTTCAGCCTGCGTCCGGCCATGGCGCCGAGAATCGTCGATGAATCCGGAAACGAGGTGTACGGCTCCAAGTTCGTCAGCCGGGAGTACGCCGTGGACATCGGCATGGTGGGATACGAGAAGGACGTCAACCGCGCGGCGAAGAACGACCGGGTGACCGCCACCCCGATGGTCGTGAAGGCCGTGCAGGCGGCCGGCCCGAACCGGACCGACGTGGTGGTCTCGGCCGCGGACGCCAAGCGGATCCACGGCGCGGCCGTGAACGCGAATTTCCTTCAGCACTGCAAGGTCATGTTCGTCCTGGATTGAGCGGCCGTCCCGAACGAGAGGAGAACGCCCATGAACAGCCGATTGAAACCTGTCACCCTGCTCGCGTGTCTCGCGGCCGCTTTTCTGGTCTGGGGATGCGGTCCGAAACCGGTGAAGGAGCAGTCCGTTCTGGACACGCCCGAGAACCATTATCAGCAGGGTCTGCGCGAGCTTGAACGCGGCAACACGGACGCCGCGTCGGACGAATTCGGCCGCGCCAAGGCACTGGATCCCAAATATCCCGGCGGATACGCGGGCATGGGCCTGGTCTGGGCCGAGAAGGGCGATTATAACCGGGCGTTCGAAGCCCTGGACCACGCCCTGTCGCGGGATGCCAAGTTCATCGACGCCTTCGTGTTCCGGGGCCGCGTCCTGACGAAGCAGAAGAAGGGCGAGGACTGGCTCGGGGACGCGGTGAAGCAGTTCGACAAGGCGCTCAAACTGGATCCGGCGTGCGAAGCCGCGCTCTTCCACAAGGGCGGGGCGTACAAGGAGGCCTATGCCTTCGGCGACGCCGCGGCCCAGTTCAGCAAAGTCGTCGCGCTCAAGGGAGATTATGCCAGGCCCGCCAACGCGGAATGGGAACTGGTGCAGAAGATTCAGCGCGCGGCGCCCGGGACGAAAATCGGCATGAAAATCGCCCTGATTCCGGCCATCGACCGGGCCGACCTGGCCGTGCTGTTCGTCGAGGAGCTGAAACTCGTCGAAGTCCTGCAGAAACGCCAGCCCAAAGTGTATGACACGCGTTTTCGGGCGCCGGAAGACCCGACGGCCTTTCCTGCCGGCGCGCCGGCGAAGGAAGAGCCGGCCTCCGACCTCGACGGCCACTGGGCGAAGAACTGGATCAAGGACGTGATCAAGTCCGGAGCCATGGACGTGTTCCCGGACCGCACGTTCCGTCCGGACGAGCCGATCAACCGCTCCAATTACGCGGTGTTCCTGCAGAACATCATCGTGACCGTGACCGGCGACGAGTCGCTGGCGTCGAAGTACTTCGGCTCCGAGGGCCGGTTTCCGGACGTCAATCCGACGCATTTCGCATACAACGCCATCTGCCTCGCGGTGGACCGCGGCATCATGAAGACGGCGGACCCCCTCGACGGCGCGTTCAAGCCGAGGGATCCGGTTTCCGGGGCCGACGCCCTGCTCATCATCCGCGACCTGCAGAACGCCCTGCGCATGACGTTTTAAGCGCAACAAGGGTTGCCGGAAGCGGCGGAATTTCAATACGGAGGATCACTTGAACACACGCAAGACCTTCGCCGCGGCCCTGGCCGCGGCTTTACTCTCGCTGGCCGCGTGGTCCGGACAGGCCCTCGGCCAGGACATCCGCGAGGTGACCGCGCTCGGCATGGGGTCGATCACGGGTGGCGACGTGGCCCACGCCAAAGACGACGCCGTGGAGGACGCCCTGCGGAACGCGATCGAGCAGACCCTGGGCACGCTGATTCAGTCCGAGACCCTGGCCCAGAACTTCACCGTGGTCGAAGACAACATCTTCAGCAAGACGCAGGGGTACATTCAGAAGTATGAAATTCTCGAGCAGGGGAAGCGGGACGCCATGCTCTATGAGGTCAAGGTGCGGGCCTGGGTCCGCGTGTCCGATCTCAAGGACGATCTCGATGCGGTCGCGACCCTGATCCGGCGCAAGAAGACGCCCCGGCTCATGGTGCTCATCGATGAGAAGAACATCGGCGAAACCGCGACGGCCGCGCATTTTCTCGAAGCCGACCTGAACACGGCCGAATCCCAGCTCATGAACCAGTTCATGAAGAAGGGCTTCCGGTTCGTGGACGCGGCCACGGTGCGGCAGAACCTGGACCGGGAGAAGGAGGCCGCCATTCTGGAAGGCGACGCGCGTCAGGCCGCGGCCGTCGGCCGCCGGTCCGGCGCCGAGGTGGTCCTGGTCGGCAAGGCACTGGCCAAGGCCGTGGAGGTCGAGGCGTTCGGCGCCAAGATCCGTTCCCAGCAGGCCACGGTGACGGTCAAGGCCATACGCACCGACACGGGCGACCTGCTCGCCATCGGCACGGAACAGGGAAAGTTCACGCACATCGACGACGTGACGGGCGGCACCAGGGCCATCCAGAAGGCCTGCGACGCGCTGGCCGAACCGCTCATCGCGAAGATTCTCGACCGCTGGTCCACGGACGTGAACACGGGCGGCACGCTGACGCTGAAAATCCGGAACGTCGGGGACTATGCCGAGCTGAACCGTTTCAAGAATTCACTCAAGTATTACGTGCGGGGCATCACCAACGTGACCCAGCGCGACTTCAGCAACGGTTTCGCCGTGCTCGAGCTGGAAATGAAGGGCAACGCCGACGACCTGGCGAACCGCCTGTCCACGGCCAAAATGGAGGGATTCATCGTCAAGGTCACGGGCGTCAGCGAAGGCGGGGTGACGGTGACCCTGGTGCCGTCCGCCTCGGCGGCCCCGCCGCCGGCGGGGGAAGAAGAGTAAGTTCAAAGTTCAAAGTTCAAGGTTCAAAGTTCAAGGTTCAAAGTTCAAAGTCGACACTTTTGAAAAATTGAACCATCCCCGGTAGCCGCGAGCTTAAGCTCGCGATAAGTTGATTTTTTGGGGACGGATGAAACTCTGAATGGTAAATTCCACAGGGATTTTGCGACCCGGAACTCGGAACTATTTTTTTCTTTGAACCTTGAACTTTGAACTATAAAAGACAAGGATCCATCCATGAAAAAATCCATGCTCATCGCTTTACTGCTGTCCGCCATGCTCGGCTGGACCGCCTCCGCGGACGCCCAGCTCAAGAAGCGGGTCGCCGTGTTCGCCTTCGAGGACAAGACCGACAAGTCGTGGCACTGGTGGGACGGCCGGGCGCCCGGCGACGGCATGGCCGACATGCTGACCACGGCCCTGGTGAAGTCCGGCGAATACACGGTCATGGAACGCAAGGATATCGCCGCGGTGCTCGACGAGCAGAAACTCGGCGAGTCCGGAGCGGTCACGCAGGAAAGCGCGGCCCGACTCGGAAAACTGCTCGGCGTGGAGCTGGCCGTGGTGGGCAGCGTCACGGAGTTCGGCCATTCCCGGCAGGACATCGGCGGCACGGTGAAGGGGTTCGGCCTGGGCGTGAAGAAGCAGAAGGCCACGGTCGCGATCGACGTGCGGCTGATCAGCACGACCACGGGCGAGATCCTGAAGGCCGAGCACGTCCGCAAGGAACAGTCGTCCAGCGGCCTGGCCGTGAGCACCCGGGAGGGATCCTTCAACAACGAATCCGATTTTGACAACTCCATCGTCGGCAAGGCCACGCGCGCCGCGATCGAGGACATCGTGACCCTGATCCGGGAGAACGCCGGAGAAACGGTCTGGTCCGGCAAGGTCATTCTCGTGAAGGAGGGCACGGTCTACTTCAAGCCCGGCCAGGACGGCGGCGTTCAGGTCGGTGACCGGTTCGCGGTATTTCAGAAGGGCGACGACCTGATCGATCCCGACACCGGGCTTTCCCTCGGATCCGAGGAAAGAAAGATCGGCCTGCTCGAGGTGACGGGCTTCGCGGGCGAGGGTTCCCGGGTCTCGAAGGCCGTGGTGAAAGCGGGAAGCGGCATCCAGACGGGCGACCTGGTCCGCCTGCCCTGAAGCATCCATCTGAACTGAAACTTTCATGAGGAGGGCGGACGCCCCGCCCTCCTTTTTTTCGGCTCCCATGCGCACACACGAAAAATATCCGGTTCTGGCGGCGATCGCGGTATGCCTGCTGACCGTCGTTTTCCTCTGGTCCACGCGGTCCGTCCTGTCGCCCATTCTGGTGGGCGGCCTGCTGTTCTATCTGCTCACCGAGATGAAGGATTTCGAGCTGGCCCGGAAGCTCCGCACGGGAATCGGGATCATTCTCGGCGTCTGGATTCTCGCGAACGCGCAGGGCATCGTCGTTCCCTTTCTCATCGCCTTTGTCCTGGCCTATCTCTTCAATCCGATGGTGGATTTCTTCGAGCGGCGGCGCTGGCCCCGACTGGTGGGCGTCACGGTCGTTTTCGCCGTCCTGTTCGGCGGCCTCGGCTTTCTGGCCGTTCTGGTCATTCCGGACCTCGTGCGCGAGATCCAGGACCTGATCGTCCGCCTGCCCCGGATGATCCAGGGCGCCATCAGCCTGGCGCATCAGCACCTGCCGAAGCTGTTCGGGGTCCTGCAGATCGACTACGCGAAGGTGGAGGAGGACTTTCTGGTCCGGCGGTACCCGGCCAAGGTGGAAGAGCTGATGATCGGCTTTCTGCGCGGTCTGTCGGGCATGGGCACCTGGCTGACCCGGCTTCTGAATGTCATTCTCATCCCCGTTCTCACGTTCTATTTCCTGAAGGACTACGGCCGGATGAAAAGCGGGCTTATCGGATACGTGCCGCGCCGGTACAAGAGCCTCGCGAATTTCTATTTCTGGCGTTCCAACCGCATCGTCGGCGGCTACCTGAGGGGCCAGCTCATCGTGTGCGCCGTTGTGGGCGTGCTCACCTGGTTCGGGCTTTTCCTGTTCCGGAACCCCTACGCGGTCATGATCGGCATCGTGACCGGCATCCTCAACATCGTGCCCTATGTCGGCCTCTACGTGAGCCTCGGCGTGGCCCTGCTTTCCAGCCCGTTTTCGCCGCACCCGCTGTGGGCGGCGCTGCAGATCGCGGGCGTCTTCCTGGTCGTGCAGTCGCTCGAAGCATGGGTGATTTCGCCGAAAATCGTCGGAGACCGCGTGGGCCTGCACCCCGTGGTCGTGATCTTCTCCATCCTCATTTTTTCCCGTTTCCTGGGATTCTGGGGGCTTCTGCTCGCCGTGCCCGTGGCCGCCCTGCTCAACTTCATGATCAACGAGTGGAATCGGCACCGGAACTGGAAGGAAATGCTTGCCGAAAAAAAACAATCCTCCAAGACTTGAGTCCGTGCGGCCCGGCAGTCCCGCCTCGGCCGCTGGACTGCGGCGGGGCGACGCCCTGGTCTCCGTGAACGGAAAGCCGGTCCGGGACCTCCTTGATTTCCGTTTTCATTCTTCGGACGGATCCCCGGCCTGTGTTTTCGAGCGCGAAGGCCGGAAGGTGAGGGTCGCGATACCGGACGGCGATGCCGAGGCTTTCGGGCTTCAATTCGCGCCGATGCGCTTCAGGGCCTGCGGCAACAAATGCGTCTTTTGCTTCGTGGACCAGAACCCGCCGGGCGCCCGTCCAAGCCTGCGATTCAAGGACGAGGACTACCGCCTGTCCTTCCTGTTCGGCAATTACGTCACGCTCACCGCGGTCGGGGAAGAGGACCTTGAACGCATCGCGGAACAGCGGCTGTCTCCTCTCTACGTATCGGTGCATGCGGCCGATCCCGAGGTTCGGCGCCGTCTGCTGGGCCTGCGGAAGGACGACCGGCTGATTGAAAAGATCCGATTTCTCGGGGAGCGGGGCATTGAAATGCACGGCCAGGTCGTGCTCTGTCCCGGCATCAATGACGGTTCCGTGTTCGATGAAACCGTCGCGGCCCTTGCCGGCTTTTTCCCGGCCTTCCGGTCCGTGGCCGTGGTTCCGGTGGGCCTGACCCGGCACCGCCGGCTGCTCCCGAAACTGAATCCAGTCACCGCAGGCGCGGCCAAAGCCCTGCTCGACCGGATCAGCCCCATGCAGAGGCGGTTCCGGACCGTGACCGGGGAGTCCTTCGTGTACGCGGCGGATGAATTCTACCTGCTGGCCGGCAGGCCCGTGCCGCCGGCTTCGCATTACCGGGAATACTGGCAGAGGGACAACGGCGTCGGCATGGTGCGGTCTCTGCTGTCGGATATTTCGCGGAACCGGCGGCGCCTGCCCTTCTCGGTCCCCAGGCGCACCCGGTTTCGGGTGGTCACCGGAACGCTCGCCGCGCCCGTGCTCGAGTCGCATGTCCTGCCTGTGTTGAACCGTATCCGGAACGCCTCGTTTTCCATCACGGCCGTTCGGAACCGGTTTTTCGGGGATTCCGTCACCGTTTCGGGTCTCCTCACCGGCCGGGACATCGCGGCCGGTCTCCGTTCCGGCGGGCCGTTCGACGCGGCGCTTCTGCCGTCCAACTGCCTGAACAGCGACGGACTCTTTCTCGACGACTGGACACCGGAGAAACTGTCCGTCCGGCTGGCGCGTCCGGTGCGCATACTGGAATCGTTCACGGACCTGAGAACCGCGGAGGCGGCATCATGAAGCGCGAAGCACCGAAAATGCCGTCCCTGCCCGGCGACCTGCCCGTGGTCGTGATCATCGGCCGGGCCAATGTGGGCAAATCCACGCTGTTCAACCGGCTCGTCCGCAGGCGCGAGGCCATCGTGGACGATGCGCCCGGAATCACGCGCGACCGCAAGGCCGCGGAAGCGGAGTGGCAGGGCCGGTCCTTCGTGCTGGTCGACACCGGCGGCTACATTCCGAAAGGCGCGGACTCCATCGAGGAGGGCGTTTCCCGCCAGGTCCGCCTGGCCATCGGGGAGGCGGATGTCGTCATATTCGTGTGCGACGTCACCACGGGCATCACGGACGTGGACGCGGAAATCGGACGCATTCTGCTGAGAAGCGGCAAGCCGGTGATCGTCGCGGCTAACAAAACCGACCACGCGGGCCGTGTGCCCGACGCGGCCGAGTTCATCCGGCTCGGACTCGGCGAGGCGATGCCCGTTTCGGCCGCTTCCGGAACCAGCACGGGCGACCTGCTGGCGCGCGTCGTTGAAATGCTCGGGCCCGAGACGTCCGCGGATCCGCAGGCCTCGACCGGCGACGTGGTCCGGCTGGCCGTGGTCGGCAGGCCCAATGTGGGCAAGTCGACCTTCGTCAACGCGGTGCTGGGCAGCGACCGCATGCTCGTGTCCGAGATTCCCGGCACCACGCGCGACCCGGTCGACATCCGGTTCAGCCGCAGGGGCCGCGAATTCCTGCTCATCGACACGGCGGGCATGCGGCGGCAGAGCCGGGTCGAGGACGGCGTCGAGTATTACAGCGTGCTCCGGTCCAAGCGCGTCATCGAGCAGTGCGATGTCGCCTGCATCATGGCCGAGGCAGGCGAGGGCCTGACCCAGCAGGACCTTCAGGTTCTGCGCCAGGCGGTCGACGGCCGCAAGGCCGTGGTTCTGGCCATGAACAAGTGGGATCTCGCGGAAAAGGACGACGACCACCGCGCCGTCATCGAGAACGGCATGGCCATCAAGCTCCAGGGCCTGGAGTACGTGCCCGTGGTTTTCCTTTCCTCCATGAACGGACGCGGAACCGGCAAGGTGCTCGACGCGGCCTGGCAGGCGGCGCAGGAGCGGCGCAAGCGCATTCCGTCCCCCGAGCTCAACCGGTTTCTCGAGCGGCTGAACGCGGAGTTCCAGCCGCCGGCCGTGCAGGGCAGGCGCGTGCACGTGAATTACTGCACCCAGGCGGCATCGAACCCGCCCGTGTTCGCGTTCTTCTCGAACCACCCGGAGCTGATTCAGGAAAGCTACCAGCGGTTCCTGGAGAACCGGATACGCAAGGAATTCGGTTTCACTGGCGTGCCCCTGACGTTTTCGTTTCGCAAGAAATAGAACACGGATTGGACGGATGGGACGGATTTTCGCGGATAAAGAATTGGGAGTATGGTAATTCATTGATTTAAATTTCAGCATATGGTTTTGTTCTTAATGTCATTCCCGCATTCTTTTAGCGGGAATCCAGGTGGATGGGGAGGGGCGGTATAAAAAATGGGGTCTTCTCCCAACCGAGTGGGTGATTTCACGTAATAAATATCATAAATAGAATTGTTTAGATCAAGAAAAACCTTGATACTTTTC
>JAFGAX010000001.1 GCA_016933415.1 bacterium | reverse complement strand
GGGTCGAAGTGCCGGAATCCGGTTCCATTCTGGGGAATATGGACGGTACCGTCTGGTACCGGCGGGACGTGGACGTGCCCGCGGAATGGGCGGGCCGTGACCTGGAGCTGAGGCTGGGCGCCATCGACGATTACGACATCACATTTTTCAACGGCCGGGAAATCGGACGGATTGCACGCGAAACCCCGAACTGGTACATGGTGCCGCGCGTATACCCGGTCCCGGGCGGTCTGGTGAAGGCGGGGAGGAACACCCTCGCCGTGCGCATCACGGATTCGTGGCTGGGCGGCGGATTCGGGAACGATCCCGGACTGCTGAAACTGTCCCCCGCGGGCGGGGACCGGATTTCGGACCTTCCGCTGGCGGGCGCATGGATGCGCAGAACCGAATTCCGGCTGGATCCGGAGAAGGACCCGATGCGGCCGCAGGTCGGAGGCGAATCGCAGGTTTCCACCCTGCTGTACAACGCCATGATCAATCCCTTCATCCCGTACGGGATCCGTGGCGCGATCTGGTACCAGGGCGAATCGAACGACACTCGATACGTCGAATACCGCACGCTGTTTCCCGCAATGATCCGGGGCTGGCGGAAGGCGTGGGGCCAGGGCGATTTTCCGTTCTATTACGTCCAGCTGGCCAATTACAAACAGCGGCTGGACGTTCCGTCGGAGAGCGACTGGGCCGGTCTTCGCGAGGCCCAGACCCTGACGCTCAAGTTGAAAAACACCGGTATGGCGTCTGCCATGGACATCGGGAATGCTTCTGACATCCATCCGCGCAACAAGCAGGACGTGGGCAGGCGGCTGGCGCTCTGGGCCGAGGCGAAAGTGTACGGCAGGAAGGCCGAATTCAGCGGTCCGATGTTCCGGTCGGTCCGGTTCCGGGATGGCCGCGCGGTTGTGTCCTTCTGCCACGCGGAGGGCGGACTCGAAGTCCGCGGGGACAGGCCCGAAGGATTCACGATCGCGGGGCCGGACGGGAAATTCGTGTGGGCGGACGCGGTCGTCGATGCCGACCGGGTGTTTGTGAGCAGTTCTTCGGTCCCGGAACCCAGGGCCGTGCGCTACGGATGGGCGGATAACCCGGCCGTGAACCTGTACAACAAAGCCGGACTTCCGGCAGTGGCGTTCCGCACGGACTTCAAATAAGTCGCTCCGGGGAGGCTCACGCCTCCGCGGGGCAAGGAACCGTGGCCGCAGGGGCGGGAGCCCCTGCGGAGGAAAAATCGTCTTGATCCCGTCGTGCTGACATGATCCATCCCAAACCGAAAAAGAGCCGCATTCTGGCCTTTCTCAAGAGCCGGACCGCGTGCATTCGGCAGTCCGGCAAAGCGGCATCCGTTCTGAAACCGAAGAAAGGTCGGAGGAAGGGGAAATAAACCGGCGGATGCGGGGAGCGGTGTCCGGCGGGGTTCGGTCCGGATGAGACCGGGGCTGAAAGTCCGCGCCGTACTGCGATTATTATTCGAAATTAAGGAGATTCCGTACCTGCGTCGACAGGAGTTGTTTACTCGATATTCCGTATTTTGGGGCAGACGCGGCGTTTGCCGGTTGAATCCACGACCACATACTGCCCTTTCTTTTTACCCCGTTTGATGCGTCCGGCCAGGCGTCCCGTGCGGAGCGCCTGATCCTTGTCCCAGAAATGGACCATGGCGGGTTTGTCGTCGAGCAGTTCTAGCTGGCTTTCGGATTCGGATTTTTCGTTTTGTTTCGTCATCGGTCGCGCGCCTGGATTATACGGGATTTGAACACCACACAATTTAGGCAAACCGCGCCGTTCGGTCAAGGAAAAAGCGGACCTCCCGAAGGTCCCGGAGCGTACAGGCCTAAGTCGGATATAATACTTGACATTTGGCGGGCCTTTTTGTATTTTATCCAATCGTATTGACCAACTGGAGGGCGGGACAGCGAACCTTTGATACCGTTTTAAACCGGTCCGTTCAACCAGGGAGACACCAGTCCGAGCTGAGAGAAAACCGCGTTCCCGCGTTTCTCGATAGGGTTTCGGCTTTTTTTTTAAGCCATGAAAACACGCCTTCTCAAATCCATTGCCGCCCTCGTCCTGATCGTCGCCGGATGCGAGGTCCGAAATCCGGTTGCGGACGGGAGCGTGTTCCCCGTCCTTTCCAGGCCCTCGGTGCCGGCTGTTCTCCGGCTCGGGGACGCGGAGGGGATGGCGGTATCCGTCAAGGTTTCGGATCCCCAGGGCGCTGGCGACATTGCCTCGGTCCTTTGCGGGATTTATCTTTCCGGGGTTCCGGCAGCCAGGGCTGAGATTGCGCTTCTCGACGACGGTACGATGGCGGACCTGTTGGCGTCCGACGGTGTCTATGCCGGCCGCCTGCTCGGCGCGCATCTGGCCGGAGCCGCGGGGGAATACCGGATCGGTTTCCTGGCAACGGACCGGGACGGAAATTCGAGCGACACCCTGTTTGTCTCTTTCCGCGCGGTCGAGGGCGCCTCGAACCGCAGGCCCGCCATTCTGTCCGCGGTCGCGCCGGACTCGGTCAAGGGGGACGATCGGGCGGCCGTGGACCTTCGGGTCAACGTGACCGATCCGGACGGACTCGAAGACGTGGATTCCGTCATCTGCGACGTTTATCCCCCGTACGCGACCATTTCGTCGGCCCGGATTCCGCTTTCACGGGTGGAGGGCGGCATTGCGGCTGATGGGGGGCCCGGCACTTTCGTCTTTATCGGCGACATGTCCTCCCTGCTCACCGGCTCCGGCATTCACCGCTTCCGTTTCTGCGCCAGGGACGCGGCCGGACTCGAATCGATCCCGGTCGTCCGGGAGGTCTCGGTCGTCATCCCCAACGATCCGCCCGTGCTGTCCGACGCGGTTGTGCCGGACACGGTCGACCGGAACATCGACGAACCGATCCTGCTGTCCGTGCGCGTCACGGATCCGCAGGGCGCATCCGACATCCGCAGGGTTTATTTCAACACCACCAAACCGAACGGCGCGCCGTCGTCCGGCAATCCTTTTCTCATGCTTGATGACGGCACATCCGGAGACGCGGTCGCGGGCGACGGCGTGTATTCCCTGCAAATCGTCATTGCCGCGTCCAATGCGCTGGGCATTTACCGCTTCGATTTCTACGCGGAGGACAATGCCGGCGCCACGGCCGGCCCGCTCACACGGATGATTGCTGTGGTCGACGAGTTTCGAGATTAAATGATGAAAACAACCATTCTGTTCCGGCTGGCCGCGGCCGGTCTGTTCATGCTCCATCTCCATTCCGGCGTTCAGGCCCAGGCGCCGGGTAAATCCGGGTTCCGCCTGGACGCCGGAAACGATCCCCGTCCCGCCAGCAACGGCATCAACGACCTGCTGTTCACGGAAGGCCGGGTGTGGGCCGCAAACGGGGAAGGTCTTTCGGTCACTGCGGATGGCGGCGCCTCGTGGCAAAACATCGGGCACGGGCACGGCATCGGCAAGGGCGGCGTATCCGCGTTCGGCGTGACCGGCGGCCTGGTCTGGGCCGCCACCGGGTATGACACGCTCACGTCTGTGGACCCGTCGGCCCTTCCCGCCGGAGGCGGCCTGGGATACTCCGCCGACAGGGGCCGGACCTGGACCTGGATGCCCCAGCCCGTGGATT
>JAFGAX010000209.1 GCA_016933415.1 bacterium | reverse complement strand
GGATCCGTAGGGGAATTCGAACTCCACCGCCAGTCTGCCGTCCTTCAAAAGGCCTGATCGGAACCGGGCCGCCACCGCATCCAGCTGAGGGTGGCAGGCGGTTTGAACGGAGACCCGGACGCCCGAGGCCGTGAATGCGCTGTTGATGATTCCCTGCCATAAATCGAGCGTCTGGCGTATGTTCGTCATGCCGGTTGTGTCCGCGACGGATCCGTCTTCGCGGAGAATCCGGAATCCGATTCTTCCCAGATGGAGCCTGTGAGGGTTGGCCCTCAGCCATTGGCCCGCGGGGCTCCCCTGCTCCGCCGCGTAACCCACTCTGCGGCCGTCCACTTGATGGAAACGGAGGGTCTGTTCCAGGCTGTGGGATTCCGGATTCGGGAAGGAGTGCCAGGCCCATTGGGACTGGGTGGACAGCGGGATGCCGTTCCGGTAGGGTGCCGGAAAGGACTGAAGCCCCGTGGCGTCGACCGTGAACGCGAAATCGCCGTTGCCGACAGTGAACGGGGAGAGAGGATCGAAGGATCGAACGGATGGGCAATGCCGTCCGGCGACCGAGAGGCGGTCGATTCCCGCGGAGGCGGAGGTGGGAACGGAGATCAGGAGCAGGATGCATGCGCCGATCCGCGGGGTCCCTGAGCGAATCTCACGGGCGAGATTGCTTCGTCCCGTCCCGCGACACGGAGCGGGACGGAACTCGCAATGACACGCATTTGAGCGGATGGCAGTCATTGACGGTTTGCTATTCACCGCACCCGCAGTTCCAGCCGGACGGCTGAATCGAGCGGAAGCGCGAACGCCGCCATCTTCCGGGACGCGTCGTATTTCAAGCGTACGGGACGGCCGTTCAGTACGGCGGAAACGGGTTTCGCGTTGAATCGTATCTCCGCGGACGCGGCGGACGACAGGGCCGGGGATTCGAGAACGACCGCGTCATCCGTCCGGCTCAGTTTCACCTGCTTTTCCTCATCCCCGTCGAATGCATCGACATAGTCAAAAACCGTGGAATCCCCGGGCCCGCCCGGGAACGCGTGGATCACCAGCGATCCATTTCCCTTCAATTCGCCCTTCCACTTCCGGGAATTCCCGCGGAAAATGTCGCCTGTGACGTACAGCGTGTTTTCCCGCACGAAAACGGGAATGGCGCCCGCGGGCGCGTTCACCGTAAAAGAGACCGGGCCGCGGTGTTCGGCTGCGGGATTGCGGAACTCGAACCACCGTCCCTCGGGTAGATACACCCACCGCATCGGATCCGGGGAAAAAACAGGCGCGACCAGAAACGCGCCGCAGAACAGGTATTGGTCCCAGAGGCCCGCGGTCCGTCCGTCGGCCGGCCATTGGCAGGCCATGGGCTTCATCAGAACGCCGTTCCGATAGGACGTGTTGGCCCGTGAATAAATCGTGGGCAGAAGATTCATGCGCAGTTCACAGGCGTCACGGAAAACCTTCTGCAGGGAGGCCGGATATTTCCACGGCGGACGATCCTCCCCTTCCCCGCCGGAACCGTCGATCTTGATCTCGAACAGGCCGCTCCAGGAGCTCCACTGCAGCCAGCGGCTGTACAGGGTTTCGTCGATGCGTCCCGGGCCCAGGTACCCGCCCGTGTCCGATCCCCACACCGGGAATCCCATGAATCCGCATCGCATGGCATTGGCCTGGCTGCCAGCCATGCCTTTCCAGTTCGAACGGCTGTCCCCGCCCCACACCGCGCTCAGAAAAGGCTGACACCGGTGAAAGGCCGCTCGTGCGAAATTGAACTGGTCCTCACCGTGAGGCCGGGACAGAAATTCGTGGATGGTCTTCGAGTAGAGGTAAACGTACTTGTTCCGCGACTCGGATTCTCGCACCCGCTCGTGCCACGGCTCCGTGAACGGAAAATTCTCGTCCGCGCGGTCCATCTTGTGGCCCCGCACCCCGGCCGCGTACTGAAGGCTCAGCCGCTTTTCGAATTCGGCAAGGCCCGCGGGATCCGTCAGGTCCATGTATCCCCGGTATCCGGGCAGAAGGCCGGGGAAATCCCTGTCCTCAAACGTCATGGGACCGACCCAGGTCATGAACGTGAACCCGTATTCGCCGGACAGGGTCCGTATCCACTTCTCCGGATCCGCGAATTTTTCCGAAAAATCCATGCGGGACCATTCGTTCGCGCCGTTGCTGTAGGGCCGGTCGACCCAGCAGGCCGTGAGCGGGATGCGCAGGTTCGTGAAGCGCCGGGCGTCGTCGAGAATCTCGTCCTTTCCGCCGCGGTTCAGGTCTCGCCAGAACACCGGGCCGCAGGCCCAGAGCGGCACATGCTTGGGCCGGCCGATCACGCGGAAATACTGGCTGTGGATGCGGCTCCCGTCCGGCCCGAAGAACAGGTGCCAGTCCAACGCATCCGCCTGGTGCTCGAACGAGGTTATTCCGTCGATCGCGAAGGAGTATCGTCCTCTGGCGAAGGTGTCGAAGAACGAACCGTAACCGGCCGTGCTCAAGTAGAAAGCGGAATACGCGGATGCGTAATTCTCGGCAAAATCGCGGCTGCCCTCTCCGTACACGTCCACGTCCACGACCCGGCCCCTCAGGTCCGGATTGTGCGCATTGTCCGGGTACAGCTTTTCGATCAGGCCGTAATAGTGTTCGCCCCGGTCCTTCATCCGCACGGTGATATGCTCGAAGGAGGGATGGGCGGCATGAAAATGCAGTGCGTCCCCATTCCGGGAAACCGTCATGTCCAGGAAAACCGGAAAATCCCGGTGGAAACCGTCGCCTTCGCCGAAGCGCAGTCCCAGGACCATCGTATCCGCGGACGATTCCTTCATGAACATGGAGTCCGGACGGATAAAGTTGAAGGCGAAGGTCAGGCCTTCGACCGGGGTTCCGCCGTCCTTGAGAATGTCCAGGTAGACGTGCCCGATGCCGATGGTGAAAGGCCCGGACGTCCAGGTTTGTGAAGGTTCGGCCGGACCCGCGACGAAAAGGATCAGAAGCAGGAACAGGATGATTCTGCGGTATGAAAAAAGCATGGCGGTCCTTTCACGGAACGGAATCGTTCACCGGGCGTTGACGGGTGTCTTGTCGGAGACGGCGTCCTGAGGCGGGCCGCTTAGAAGCCGCCGCCGGCGCGGATGACGTCCGGATCGGAGTAGTCCGCGAACAGGACGGGATTCTTGTACATCCCGTTCCCCAGATCGGGATTCCACATCCGGCCGTGCAATGCGGCGGACACGGTTAGACCGATCAGGAGTAAAAGGAGGACACAACGTGTCATGATTCAACTCCAAGGTGAGGAATGAAAAGCGGCCGGTTTTCCCGGCCGCTTCCGAAAAAGCCGACTGCGGCGGCCTGAATGTCCGGCCGAAGCGTCACGAATATTCCGTGCCCGGGACCCAGGCCACTGCCCTGGGACGGGCCGCTACTGCGTCAGACCGCGGGCTCCCCGGAGATGAGTTTGACGGCGCGTCCCACGTCGTTCGGGGGCAGATCGGCCGGAACCGCGGTCCGCCCCAGTTTCTGATAAACCATGTATCTGGCGCATTTTGTATTGTCGCCCCGGCAGTACGCGTTCTTCATCATGTCCGCGACCGCGGGCATCTTGGCCATCTGATCGTTGAAGAACAGGCATCCCTTGAGCAGTTCGCAGTCCGCCATGGACCCTCCCTTTCGGTTTGGATGTACGGCCGCCCCCCCATCGGACGGCCGAAATGTCAATGGTTCAATACACGATGCCGCTTCCGTCCGCGTAGGTTTTCAGCACGCCGGCCGCTTCGCTCCGCAGGAGCGGCCCGGCCACCCGGATGCCGCGCCTGCGGCATTCCCGCTTCCAATCCGCGGGCAGGGGCCCTTCGTCGAAACCGGAAATTTTTTCGACATCCGCTTTTGTCGATCCGTAAATCAGCCTGTCCACGCCCGCCCACAGAATGGCGCCGAAGCACATCACGCACGGCTGGCTGCTCGAGGCGAGCACGAAACGGCCCGGCTTTCCGCCTGCGAGGTCGAGCCGGTGGTTCTTCAGTTCCGACTCGGCCAGGATCAGGGCCAGTATCTCCGCGTGGCTGACCGAGCAGTGTCCGGGGACCACGGCGTTCACGCCCACGGAAAGAAGCCGGTGGTCCCGGCCGTCGAACACGGCCGCGCCGAAGGGCCCGCCCGTGCCGTGCCTCACATTGGCCGCGGCGAGCCCGATCGCCAGCCGCATCTTCGCCGCATCCGTCCTGCGGAGCGTTTCAAAATCGACCTCCCGCCGCACCCACCCGGGAAGGCCGATGGTTTTCCGCAGGGGCGGAGTAAACTTCCACCCGCGAAGCGGGTGGCTTTGATCAGCGGCCATAGGCCGCTGATCAAGGAGTCGGCACCCTTGGTGCCGACCTGTTTTAGATCGAGAACTCCGCGCGAAGCGCGGGGTTTGAAGATCAATCATGGATTCACGCTGCTCAGCACCTCGGCCCCGAACGCCATGCATTCCGGCCGTTTCAGGTTGTCGTAATCGTCGAACGCGGCCATCCTTTGCGCGGTCTCCGGATCCATCAGGGACTTGGTGACCCTGCCGAGAAACACGTGGGACGGAACCAGCGCGGCTCCGCTCAGCTTCGCGAGATGGTTGTCGATGAGTATCTCCTTCTGCTCCGGCCCCACCGGACGGCCCATGTTTCCGCACACGGCGAAGAGACCCGCGATTCTCGGCTTCAGGACGTCCCGGTGCTTCTGCAGATAGGCCCGCAATTCCGGCGAAACCGCGGCCATGCGGATGGCGCCGCCGATCACCACGTGGTCGAATCCGGACAGGTCCGGATTCTCGCGCACGTCGAACACGTCCGCGATGCCGGCCATGCCCTCGGAAATCCAGGCGGCCGCGTCGCGCGTGGAGCCGCACCAGGTGGCGTACAGCACGGCCCATTTTTTCTCCGAGGGCATGGGGTAAAACTTCATCGCGCCGGCTTTTCCGGCCAAAACGGCCGCGCCGAGTCCAGCGAGTCCGGATGCAAAAAAATGGCGTCTGTCCATGGTTCCTCCATTGAGCCGGCCGTGTCCGAAGACCGGAATGTCCCATATTATCGAATATAAAAAACGAACCGCTCAAAGTCAATGAAATGGATTGAATGACCGATTACGGAGACGGCCGGAGGCCTTCCGGCCGGCTCACGGCTTCTCACCCATCAGCCTTGCGATTGCGGGCTCCATGGCTTCGGTCCAGACTTTGTATCCTTCCGCATTGGGATGCAGATAATCGGGCATCAGCTCCTCTTTCAGCGTCCCGTCCGGATTCACAAACCGGCCCGAATAGTCCTCGAAAACGATGGTGTGGCCGTCCGCGACGCGGCTGGCCAGGCGGTTCGCTTCCGTAATCTTCATCCGCTGGGGCGTGGGCCGGAGGTCGCGTGGGAAAATGGCGAGCAGGAGAATTTTCGTGTCCGGCAGGGCGTTTCTCAGCCGGCCGCACACCGCGATCATGCCGTCCGCGATCTCCGCGGCGCTGCAGTCGTCGCCGTTGGAATTGTTCGTGCCGATCAGCACGACCGCCAGTTTGGGATTGACCGCGGAGAAATCGCAATGGTCGAGCCGCCACAGCACGTGCTGGGTCCAGTCTCCTCCGAAGCCCATGTTCACCGCGTTCCGCGGCGCGTAGTACAGGTTCCAGTACTGCCGGCCTGTGTTCTCGAACCCGTGCGTGATGGAGTCTCCGACAAGCAGAAGGTCCGCGCCGCCCTGCTTCAGGCGGTCGTTCACAGCCTCGTGTCTCGGCTGCCACCAGGAGACCGCCCAACTGAAGGTGGACGGCGCCGGGGTCACGGACTTGTGCGTCTTGAGCGCTGTCTCCTTGAACAGGGTTTTCTGCGGTCCCGCGCATCCGGCCAACAGGAGAGCGGTTGTGGCTGCGATGATTCCGGAAACAAGGATTCGATTCATTTTGTTCCTCTCATTCTTTCAGAGCAAGTGCTCCCGTGAAGATGTTGCGCACAATAGGCCCTGCTGTCCGATAGCCCGGCTGAAAAACGCCGGGCATATCGGACCGACAACTACAACTCCATAAAACAGATTTTTATTCATCGATCCGCGATAGCCTCTTCTTTGACCGCGGTCATGAGGAAAAGAGGGAATTCCTTCAGCCCGGACGCGGTCCGCTTCCTCGTCCGAAACACCGTTTCGAACCGGACGTCCGTGAACCCCTTCTGTATCGCCAGGCGGTCCAGCGCTTCGCGGTCGAATCCCCTGTGGCCGTTGAACTCCGGGCCGTGGAACGAGCCGTCCTCCGCGTCCAGGTCCGCGATGGCGATTCTGCCGCCTTCACGCAGCAGGGCGTGAAAGGAGGACAGCAGTCCGGCCGTATCCGGCACGTGGTGCAGAACCATGAGGGAGACGATGAGGTCGTATCGTTCCTGCGGAAGGGGGCCGACGGCCAGGTCGATCCGCACGGGATGCAGGCCGGTCATGCCGGACATTTGGATTTTCCGCTCGAGCACTTCGATCATGCCGGCCGAACTGTCCGCCATGGTGACGGACCCGACATGCGGCTGCAGCGCGAATCCCAGAAGCCCGGTTCCGCATCCATACTCGAGCGCGCGCGTTTCAGCGGTCAGCGGAACAGCGGCGCGAATCGCGTCCGCGACCGCATTCGCCCGCTCGATGCGTTTCGGGTCATCGTCCCAGGTCGCGGCTTTGACGTCAAATTCGGACATGGAAGGGGGGTGCCTCTTGGTTGAATAACACACCGGGGGATTCGTGACGGTCCATTTGTTCTGAGTTCATGGTTCATGGTCCTTGGTTCACGCTGTCCGATAGCCCGGCTGAAAAAAGCCGGGCATATCGGACCTGCAACTGAACCGTCACAGGAGTAAATCCTGATCCTACGAAATCGGTTTCGCGGATAATTTAAGCACTTTTTCCATGGATTGAAAGTCTTTTAATGGAACACGGATTCAGCGGATTGGACGGATCGACACGGATAAAAAGGATTGAATGAGGTAATTCATTGATTTCTATATTTACAATTAGATCAATTGAGGCACCGTCTCAAGAAGAGGCAGTAATGAATTACCCTATTCATGATTCTTTATCTGTGCAGATCCGTTTCATCCGCCGAAGGTCCGTGTCCCATTCTCTCCGAGACCGAATATCGAAAATCCCCTTGAATATTTCACCCCCAATCCGTATACTGTCCGCATCCACAAACCAACAGAGGCGGATTGAACCATGACACGCATCGGACGGCTTTTCGCGGCACTCCTCGTTTTTCTGTTTTCCGGAAGCGTCTTCCCCTGTACCAACATCCTGGTGACCAAGGGCGCGTCCGCGGACGGATCGACCATGATCACATACGCGGCGGATTCGCACACGCTGTACGGCGAGTGCGTCCTCATTCCGGCCGCGGAATACGCCCCCGGCATCTGGGTGGACGTGCATGAATGGGACACCGGCAAATACCTGGGCAGGATCCGGCAGGCGGAGAAAACATACGCCGTGGTCGGCAACATGAACGAGCATCAGGTTTCGATCGGCGAGACCACCTGGGGCGGCCGCGAGGAGTTGACGGACGACTCCACGGGCGTCCTGGACTACGGGACGCTCATGTTCACGGCCCTGCAGAGAAGCCGGACCGCGCGCGAGGCCATTCAAGTCATGACCAGCCTGGTCAGGGAATACGGTTATTACAGCTCCGGTGAATCGTTCTCGATCGCGGACCCGAACGAGGTCTGGATCATGGATATGATCGGCAAGGGCCGGGGCAGCCGCGGCGCGGTCTGGGCCGCCCGGCTCGTTCCGGACGGCATGATCTGCGCCCACGCCAATCACCCGCGCATCCGCCAGATTCCGATGAACGACAAGGCGAACTGCCTGCACTCGCCGGATGTCGTGTCCTTTGCGCGTGAGAAGGGATACTTCAAAGGAACGGATGCGGAATTCAGCTTCGCCGACGCCTACGGCCCGGCGGATTTCGGCGCCCTGCGCTTCTGCGAGGCCCGCGTGTGGAGCGTTTTCCGAAACGCCGCGCCGTCCCTGAACCTGTCCGCGGACGCGGTCCGGCCCGCGCCGGACGCGAAACCGCTTCCCCTCTGGATCAAGCCGGACCGGAAGCTGACCGTGCGCGACGTGATGGGCCTGATGCGCGACCATTTCGAGAATTCGGAATTCGACATGACGAACGACATCGGCGCGGGCCCGTACAAATGCCCCTACCGGTGGCGGCCCATGACCTGGAAGTCGGACGGACAGGATTACCTGTTCGAGCGCGCCATTTCCACCCAGCAGACGGGTTTCTCCTTCGTGTCGCAGATGCGCTCCTGGCTGCCCGATCCCGTCGGCGGCGTGTTCTGGTTCGGCGTGGACGACACGTACAGCACGGTTTACGTGCCGCTCTACTGCGGCATCGACCGGGTGCCCGCGCCGTTCGCGCCCGGCTCCGGATCGTTCGACCGTTTCTCCTGGGATTCGGCGTTCTGGGTGTTCAACTGGGTGTCGAACACCGCATATTCCCGCTACTGCGACATGATCGTCGACATCCAACAGGTTCAGCGGGAACTGGAGGGCGGATATTTCGCGGACCAGCGCGGCGTGGACGCCGCGGCCATGATCCTGTACAAGCAGTCTCCGCGCCTGGCGCGCGACTACCTGACAGCCTACTCCGCGGCGGCCGGCGGGAACGCGTTCGTCCGCTGGAAGAAGCTCGGAGAATTCCTGCTGTGGAAGTACCTGGACGGCAACGTGAAGAATGAATTCGGCAGACCCCGGCATCCGGGATATCCGGCGGACTGGTACAAGGCCGTGGCCGAAGACACGGGCGACCGCATGAAGGTGACGCCCTTTCCGCCGGCGCCGGTGTCGGCGCCCTGAGCGGAAACCGCGGAAACACGAAAGCCCCTTCCCTTTTACCCGGGACGGGGCTTTTTCATTTTTCGTGCATCAGCCGTAAAACCTCCCGCGGGTTTGGATAAACCCGCGGGAGGTTCCTATTTCACGGGACTTCCTTATTTGCGCTGGAAACATCCCGCGGCCATCCGGCCCGCGGAATGTTTTTCCTGATCCCGGTCACCGGGACTCCGGCGCGCTTTCCGCTTCAGCCTTGAACTTGATCCGGTACGCCGTTCCCCTGTTCCTTCCCGTCTCCATCCTCACCGAACCCTTGAGTTGATCCTCGACGAGGATGCGGATCAGCCGCATGCCCATCGATGATGCGGTTCTCAGATCCTTTCCCCTGGGCATGCCGATGCCGTTGTCCGAAACGGACAGCGCGATGAGGCCGCCCCGGCCGGCGGACATGCGGATGGACAGCCTCGGCCGGCCCCGGAACGATACGGGGAAAGCGTATTTCATGGCATTGGAGACGATTTCATTGAGGACCAGCCCGCACGGAATGGCCTGGCCGATGTTCATGTGGCGCACGGTGATGCGGGTGATCACATCGATGGATCGTCCGGGCCGTCCGTAGGAGCGGAGCAGGTTCCGGATGAGATGGCCGGCGTAATCGCTGAAATGCACGTCCGTGAAGCTGGCCGTTCCGTAGAGCTGCTCGTGGATGAGGGCCATGCTGTGGATGCGGTTCCGGCTCTCTTCGAAAAGCCCCAGGACCCGGCGGTTCCGGACGTCCTGCGACTGCAGGTGCAGGAGGCTCGAGACCACCTGCAGGTTGTTCTTCACCCGGTGGTGGACCTCCCGGAGCAGAACCTCCTTCTCCGCGAGCAAATGCTTGAGCGCTTTCTCCGCCTGCTTCCGCTCGTCGATCTGCCGCCGAAGATCCTCCGTGGTCTGACGCAGGGGGTTGAACAATTGTCGGCTCAGCACGCCGTATCCAATGACGGCCATGCTGACCAGCTCCGTGAAGGACAACACCGGAAACGGGATGTTGATGACCGCGCCCAGCACAAATCCCGACAGCATGATGAGTATCGCCGCGGACATGAACGGCTCCCGGCGGCCCCCCGGAGTCCGCTGGAACAGGGCCAGCGCCCAGGCGTAGTACAGAAGCGGAACGGAGCTGATCAGAAATCCGAGCGGCGTCAGCGTGACCAGCGTGTTCCCGGCCGCGTCCAGACGGGCCCGGGTGATGACGCCGCCGCCGAGAATGGGGCCGCAGGTCACCAGAATCGCCACTCCGGTCAGCACGTAGACGAAAAAGTGCTTGCGGGTTGATTGCCCGAGATAAGTGACGGTAAAAAACAGGAGCAGAACGGCGGTGAGGAAAAACAGCAGGCCTTCCCAGTTGGCCCAGTGCTGCGGATTGCCCCGGCCAAGCCAGAGACTAATGCGGAGATACACGGAGCAGATGCCCTTGGCCGTCTGGAGCGCGGCGAAAAGGGAGAATGTCCGGTTGACGGGATTTTTCAGGCCGGCGCTCAGCGCGATGAGCATCAGGGCCGCGGATATGACCGTGAAAAGTCCGGCTGCCGCGAAATCGATCCAGAAGAGCGTGGTCATGGACCTTTTCCCGTCCTCCCCTCCCCAAGGGTGAATGGAGCCGGCGGGACGGTCCGGCGGTATTCCGGCCGCGTGTCCGCTGAATGAAAGGCGCACTAATGTTCTAAAAATTTTGTGGATTGTCAAGAAAAAACGCCGGGACGACGATGGTTCCGGATTGTGCGGTGGAGTCATCACCGCCTGAAGAATGGGGTTATGGGGTGGTGTCATCCCCGAGTTTTTTGGGTCGGGGATCCAGGGCGGAGAGAAGTTGTAGGTCCGATATGTCGAGGACATCCTGTTCGAAGGAAAAGATGTCCGAAAGGCCCGCGGGAAAAAAGCGGGCCATTTCGGACCTACAACTCCAAACGGAAATCAATGAATTACCCTAATCCTCAGTCTTTATCCGTGTCAATCCATTCGATCCGTGGTCATCCGTGTTCCATTCATTAGAAAAAAAGCCCCGGACGGCGGCCGCCCGGGGCTTTTTAATGTTGAAACGGGGTGCGGATTTACTGCACTGGATTCCCGTCCGCGTCCATGAGCTGAATCTTCGCCCATCCGAGGCCGTTGAGGTCTGCCTCGATCTTGGAGCGGTCGCCCACCACCACCCAGACCATTTTATCCGGATGCAGAAGGGTTTTTCCCGCCCGGTTCGCGTCTTCCGTCGTCAGCTTCCGGAGCCTCTCGGCATAGGTGATGAAATGATTCTCCGGGTATCCGTACCGCACGATGTCGCCGATGGAGCCGGACACCGAACTCCCGGTCTCCCACTGGCCGGCGAGCTGCAGCACCTGGTTGTTCCGGGCCTTCTCGAACTCGGCGGGCGTCACCGGCCGGTCCGAGATCACCTGCGACATCTCTTTCACGATTTCCCGCATGGAATCGGCGGTCTTGTCGCTCTGCACCGAGGAGTACACGATGAACGGCCGCTGACCGCGCGCGTCCACCAGGAAGCTTCCCGCGCCGTAGGTCCAGTGCTTGTCCTCGCGCAGGTTCATGTTGATACGCGAGGTGAAATCCCCGCCCAGCAGGCTGTTGAGCACCTGCATGGCCAGTTCGTCCGGATTGGCGTTGGGCGGCGCGACGTGTCCGCAGAACACGATGGACTGCTGGGATCCCGGCCGGTCGATCAGGTAGATTTCCGCGCCGGGCTTGTGATTCACGGTTGCGATATTCTTTTCCGGAACGGCCCCGGACGGCCATGCCGCGAACAGTTTCTCGAGCCTGGGCTGAAGCTCCGCGAGCGTGATGTCGCCCACGGCGACCAGCGTGGCATTGCCCGGCTTGAACCAGGTCTGGTGGAAACGGACGAGATCGGCCGCGGTCATCTTCGCCACCGAGGCCTCGTTGCCGGACCCGGTCAGCGGATTGCCGTACGCGTGCTCCCTGCCGTACAGCAGTCCGGGGAAAACGCGGAGCGCCATCTGGATCGGCGTCACCTTTTCGCGCTGGATTCCCGCCAGGGTCTGGGCCTGCAGGCGCTTGAAATCCGCCTCCGGAAAAACGGGATTGAGCACGACGTCCGCGAAAATGTCCAGGGAGGCGTCGAGGTTCTGCTTCAGCGTGTTCAGGCGCACGACCGACATGTCGAGGTCGGAGCCCGTCCCGATACCGGAACCGAGACCTGCCAGTTCCTCGCTGATCTGCAGGGCGGTCCGCTTCTTCGTGCCCTCGTCCAGCATGTCCATGGCCAGCCGCGCCGTGCCCGGAAGCCCGGACATGTCGGAGGCGTAACCGGCGTTGACGATGAGCTGGAGGTTGACGACCGGAACGGTGGTCCTGCGGGCCAGCATGATGTTCAGGCCGTTGGAGAGCCGGCCTTTCTCGATAACCGGAAAGGAGGCATCCGGTTGTTCCGACGGAACGGGAAGCTTGGTGCGGTCCACGTCGCTCTTCTCCGCGGCCGAGAGCTCCGGGAACGGCCGTATCTCGAGCGTGTAAGCGCCGTCCGACAGCCACCTGCGGGCCGCGTCGTGCAGGTCCCGGCCCGTGAGGTTCTGGACGGTTTTCAGCGTGACCTTATAGTGACCGGGATCCCCGGCGAACACGAAGTTCTGCGCCAGAATGTCCGACTTGCCCCCGAATCCGCCGATCCGCTCGATACCGCGCACGAAACCCGCCACGTACTGGGTCTTCACGCGCTTGACCTCGGCTTCCGTCGGTCCTTTTTCCAGCAGTTTCGCCAGTTCCTCGTTCACGGCCTTCTCGACCGCGGCGATTTCCACGCCCGGCTTGACCGTGGCGATGATCTGGAAAAGCCCGGCAATTTCACGGATGTCGATGAATGCGGAGACGGAGGTGGCGATCTGGTCCTCGTACACCAGCCGCTTGTACAGCCGGGAGGTCTTGCCCGAAGCCAGCACGTCGCTCACGAGATCGAGGTAAGTCCCGTCCTTCGAGCCCCACTCCGGCATGTTCCAGACCTTGTACAGCCGCGCCTGCGGCACCCGGTCCTCGGCGATCTGCCGGTGTTCGCCGGAGCGCTTCGCGATCCAGGTCGAATGCCTGGACACGGGCGGACCCGGGGGAATGTCGCCGAAATATCGCTTCACTTTTTCAAACGCCGTCTCCGGCGTGACGTCGCCCGCCACGACCAGCACGGCATTGGACGGACCGTAAAAGGCCTTGAACCACTCGTGCACGTCGTTGAGTTTGGCCGCGTCCAGGTCTTCCATGGACCCGATGACGGTCCAGGAGTACGGATGTCCGGGCTGGAAGCAGGCCTGGGTGATGAGCTCCTCGCTGACCGCGTAGGGTTCGTTCTCGTACTGCCGCTTCTCGTTCTGCACCACGCCGCGCTGTTCGTCGAGCTTGGCCTGGTCGACCGCGCCGAGCAGGTGCCCCATCCGGTCCGATTCCATCCAAAGGGCCAGGTCGAGGGCCGAGGTCGGCACGTTCTGGAAGTAATTCGTACGGTCCTCGCTCGTGGTGCCGTTCAGATCCGTGGCGCCGATGGCCTCCATGGCCTGGAAATAGTCGTTGTTGAAATTTTCACTGCCGTTGAACATGAGATGTTCGAACAGATGGGCGAATCCGGTTTTGCCGGGTTTTTCATTCTTGGATCCCACGTGATACCACACGTTGACGGCCACGATGGGCGCCTTGTGGTCCTCGTGTACCAGAAGCGTCAATCCGTTGTCAAGCGTAAATTTCTCGTAGGGGATGTCGATTTCCACGGACGGCGCCGCCTTGTTCGCGGCGAATGCGAACGTCGCCGCGAGGAGAAGCAAAACGATGAACGCATGCCTCTTGAGTGCCATAAAACCTCCTTGAAAGGAATGGGGACGAGAATATTTATACTTATAATTTTATTGAGATTGGGTCTGTTCTGCCGACTGACTGAATATTCGATTCGGTATTCATTTACAACAGATCTGTCTATAATATACGGAAGTTTACAGAAAAAGGTTTCTCGAATCGGTTCGAAATTCCGGGCTCAGGGAGCCGTCAACAAAGTTGTAGGTCCGATATGCCCGGCGTATCTCAGCCGGGCTATCGGACATCCGTTTCAGATCAAAAGATGTCCGAAAGGCCCGCGGGAAAAAAGCGGGCCATTTCGGACCTGCAACTGATGAATGCGGGTTGTGGGGTGGTGTCATCCCCGAGTTTTCTTGTCGGGGATCCAGGTGCGGGGAGAATGGGATGACCGTACCGAAGATCCCCGCCTGAAGAATGCGGGGATGACATAATTATCAATAAGAAGATGACATTGCCTTCGAGGCCTGCATGGCTCTCTTTATCCGCGCAAATCCGCGCCGGAGGTCCGTGCGCCGCCCTTCAATAAATT
>JAFGAX010000208.1 GCA_016933415.1 bacterium | reverse complement strand
CGTCGCGGACACGCTGCTGCTGGCGGGCAGCAATGACATGGGCCGCACGACCTGGTATCTGGAGTCCTTCTCCATCGCGGACATTACGGCGCCGGCCGCCGTGTCGGTACGGGAGGGAACCGGAGCGATTTACAGCGTCCGTGTGCATGAAGGGCTGGTGTTCACCGGTTTTTCCGGAACGGTCAACGCGCTGCCGGGAATCGATGCCGTGGTTCAGCAGGCGTTTCACCGGACCGGGCAATTCATCATAAAACCCGGCCGGCCGGCGCCGTCCCCGGCGGGATCCGGATTCGGACAGGGAGGCGTCGGCGTTTTCAACCTCTGGAATCTGGGCTTGATGGCATTTTTAATGGGGCTCAATCCCTTTGATCTGGGTTTCTTCTTTTTTGCGGGTATGGCGATGCTTCTGCTCATGGCCATCTGCGGATACTTCGACCCTAGAGAACTGTATACGTCCGGATCCCTCGGGATGGTGTTTCTGGTTCTCCTGCTGGCATCGGGCGGGTCTGATGTGGCCGAACGATCCGTTCCCGCGCCCGAAACGTGCCGTCTGGAGCAGAATTATCCGAATCCCTTCAATCCGCAGACCACCATTCCCTATACCGTCGCCGAAGCGGCCCATGTCAGACTGCAGGTTTTCGACGCGCAGGGCCGCCTGGTGCGGACGGTTCTGGACGAACGCATGCCCGCGGGCGCGCATCAAGCCGCGTTCACCGCGGACGGACTGCCGTCCGGCATGTATTTCTGCCGGATCGAAATCGGAAACCGCGTGGAGCGGATGCGGATGGTTCTGCTGAAGTAACCGCGGTCGACCGGCGCCTTCTTCAGGATCAGCCGGGGCGTTTCAACCACGGGTACAGGCTGAAACCGGGTATCCTTACCCGATAGGACAGCCGAAGAATATGGGACCTCCCGAAGGCCGGTGACCTTCGGGAGGTCCGAGTTTGATATTCGCTCGCTTGCCACGCGGCCTGACAGGCGGGATCAAGCTATTATATTAATAAATTCCGACTTCAAACATCAACCGAGAAGCACCGGAGAAAACAGATGAAACCGGAGAGAATCATCACCCAGTGGATGAAGATGGTGAATGAACGGAACATCTCGGGAGTGCTTCACCTGTACGACCGGCAATCCGTCATACTGCCCACATTCTCGGACCGGATCCAGGATACACCCTCGAAAAAAAAGGAATATTTCAGGAAACTGCTGCATAGAAGGCAGCTGTCCATTTCCATCCATCCCCGGTCGATCCGGACGCACGCCATCGGCCCGACCAGTCACGTGGTGTCCGGCCTGTACCGCTGGAAGTTCGATGTGGAGGGAGAATTGATCACCTACGAGGCCCGGTTCACGTTCGTCGTCGATTCCGCGAAATCGGCGCCCATCGTCCACCACCATTCGTCGCAGATACCGAGAATGGTTTGATGGATCCGGGACCGCATTCGAATCGAATCCTGACGATCCCGGGGCTTTGCCCCGCGATCTAAAACAGCCGGGGCTGAGCCCCGGGCATATGACAGAACCGAACGGGAACCGGAGGCGCCTTCAAACCGGCTTCCCGGCCTGGATGCCGGGAGCCAGAACCGAAAGAAAAGGGGACCGATCATGGATTGTAAAATGCAGAACACCCAGACTTCAGGCGCGGTGTACGGGCTCGGATTCATCGGGGCTGCGGTCTTCTACATCTCCCATGCGACGAGTTTCTGGATGGGCCTGCTCGGTTTTCTGAAGGCGCTGGTCTGGCCGGCGTTTCTCGTGTACGGCGCGCTGAGCAAGATCGGGATGTGAGGTTCGGAACAGTCATCCCCTGACGGTCCCGGGGCTCTGCGCCGGGACTTGGTCATGACGGACTCGAACCCGCCCGGCTGCAAACGACGGCATTCTTGATATAAGTCTGCTGTCGATTTTTATTGCATGAAATGATGGAGTTTTTTACCTTCCGTTGAAGATGTCCAGTGCATTTCATCGGCCGGGCTGATTCCAGATCCCTGAAATCCCTGTTTCCAATCCATTCCGGTCGATTTTCCGTCTGTTTCGGCTGCGCCCGAATCCCGCAATTCCACGCGTGGATGCAGCCGTCCATTTGAAAAACAGGATCATCATCGCGGCAAAGCTCCGTCCGTTCGCACTGAATCGACTTTACCTATCGGGCGATCGGTGGAGGCGGTATTTCCCCCAGGCGTGAAAACTCCGCGCTGACCCCCGAAAGGAGCCCATGATGAGACCAAGCATCGCTATGTCCGGCCTGCTGGCTGCTCTCTGCTGCATCGCACCGGTCGTCCGGGGTCAGACGGGCATGCCGCTGGCGAAGATCCAGGTGGCCGGGGACGGAACGGTGACCGTACTGCCGTCCGAAGGGGATTCACCGGTCCGGAACGAAGGCGGAAGCGGACTGTTGAAAACGGATCCCGGTGCAACGGCAAACGAAGCGCCTGTTCCCGGCGGGACGCCCGCAGCGGCGGCTTCGCCGCACGCCGGGCCCGATCTGGGTTTCGTTCCCGGGGAGAATTCCTTCAGCCTGGCCGGAGTCCAATTGACCATTTCAGTCCGGATCAGGAATTACGGGACCGTTCTGGCGGGCGCATGCCGCCTGGGATATTATCTTTCCCTCGATTCCCATATCGATACTTCGGATATCCTGATCGGCGACGATTACGTCGACATCTTGTGGCCGAACCAGACAGCGAACGAATCCATTACGGCTTACATCGGTTCCCATCCTGGAACCTGGTATGTGGGATGCATCGCGGATTACCAATACAATAACCTGAAGGACAATGATCGCTCAAACAACCATCTGTCATTTGAAGAGACAGTATTTGTGTCGAATGGACAGACGCTACCCGATCTCCATCCGACTAAAATCAATTCCGGCTGGAACAAATGGAAGCTCACTTATTCATTTGAAATCCAGAATAGAGGAAACGCCTCCGTGGGCAGTATGTATGATCCAATAGATTATGTGATTTATCTTGCTGAGGACGAGACTGTTGTTCCTTCAGTGGGTGATTTCAGCGGGACCTTGCCTATATTTTCTTCCCAGATCATGGTCTCCATTCCCCCCGGACAGGAAAGGAGCATCCATGGCCAAAAAGAGTTCCCATTCTTTGGCGTGCCGCCGCCAGTCAGCTATTATGTCGGGGTGTACGTGGATCAGAATGGAGATTTGCCGGAGCTCAACGAGAGTAATAATAACTCGCCGCTTACATCGAGTGGCTGGTTCGACTATTTTTATGATTTCTATGAATTACGATTCAATAAGTGCAATACCTATCGGCAAGGAGATCAAACCAGAGTGTACTATAAAGTAGGAATAAAGTTTCTATATCCAGGAATGGCACCAGGCCACACGGACAGAGTTTACCTCTCACGAGAATATTTTTATAACGAGTCGGATTTGATAATGATCGCCGAACTACCCATCCGGGAAATCGCTTTCGAACCAGGCTATTATGAACAGGATATTGCTCTCAATCTGCAGGGTGTGCCGGCAGGTACTTATTACGCGTATGTGCAGCTGGATGTGTACGACGAAGTCCCCGAAGCGGATGAAGAATACAATATGATCCCATGCGAAGACCTGGAGCATAACATCGCGGTAATCGTCTCCAGCCCGGCTGTCGCAGCGCCGGACGTTCCGGTCCCGGTTTCGCCCGCGGACGGGGCCTTGGGTCTGTCCCTGAATCCCGAGTTCCGGTGGAACGCGGGAGAGGGCGGACCGCCGGATCAGTACGAGCTGGAGGTGAAAAACGGGGCCGGTACCGTCCTCCACCGGGCCTGGCAGGTCTCCAACTCACGCGAAATCGGCCCGCTCGAATACCAGACGACCTATACCTGGCGCGTCCGTGCCGGGAACGGCGCGGGTGAAAGCGGCTGGTCCGCCAGCCGGACGTTCACCACCCAGCCGCGGCCCCCGGACATGGCGGCCGTCACTTTCCGCGTTACCGTGCCCGCGTGCACGCCTCCCGGAGATATCGTCTATCTGGCCGGAGGTTTCAACGCCTGGGATCCGGGCCCGGGCAGCACCGGATCAGGCGGCGTCGAGCGGAATCTGCCGATGACGGATCTGGGGGAAAACCGCTGGGAGATCACACTTCCGCTTCAGTCCGGATCCGCGGTGGAATACAAGTACACGCGCGGAAGCTGGGACCTGGTTGAAATTCGGGACACGGAGGATCCCAATCTGAACCGTTCCCTGGCGGTTCCCTCCGGCGCGCACACGCAGGAAGACGCGGTCTTCGAATGGCGGGACGTCCGGATGTCGGAAGGGTGGACCCAGCAGGCGGATGGCGGGTCGGGCAGGCTGTTCGCCGCGGACGCGGTCACCGGGCAGACCGGATGGATCGCGGGCGAGGGGGGTGCCGTGTTTTACACGTCGGACGGCGGAGACCACTGGGTGCCCGTGCAGGAGGATTTTTCGGATTATATGATCTATGCCATCGCGGGCCTGGATGCCGGCCGCGCAATGCTCGCCGCATCCCACATCTTTCAAACCCGCATCTTCCGGACCGAGAACCGGGGCTCGAGCTGGCAGATGGTTCTGGATCAAACCGGCTGCATCAACGCCCTCACCATGCACGACGGGTCGAACGGCCTGGCGATCGGCGACCCGGTCGACGGCGTCTGGACCGTGCTCCGGACCACGGACGGGGGAATGACCTGGCCGCCGGTCGCCGAGCCGCCTGCTTCCGTCCAGAACGAGTACGGCTATCCCGCGGGAGCCTGCTGGGTGGACGCGGACGAAGTCTGGTTCGGCTCCACGCAGAACCGGCTGTACCACTCGACGAGCGGGGGCTCGTCATGGGAGGTGCGGACGGTTCCCCATCTCTCGAAGATCACATCCGTGTGCTTTAATCCGCTGGGTATCGGCCTGCTGTCCGATTATTCTCAACTGGTCCGAACGGAAGACCGGGGAACGACCTGGGCGCAAGCTGCACCGCCGGTCAGCGGCCTGATCCGCGCCATCCGCTGGCTTGACGAATCGTTCTGGATCCTTATCGACAATCATATGTACAGGAGCGATTTTCACGGGAACCGGTGGGAGTGGGTGCTGACCGCGCCCGAGGCCCTTCGATGCCTGTCGTTGTTCCGCGGCAGCAACGCCATGTCCGGATGGGCCGCGGGTAATTCCGGAATGATTCTGCGGTATTTCGGCCCGGGTTCCGGCGGATCGGCCGTGGAAGCGCTTTCCGGTGCGGCGGCACCCGGGCGCGCGGCCCTGCATCCCGCGTATCCCAATCCGTTCAACGGAGTGACCCGCATCTCCTTCGATCTGCCGTGGAGCGGCAGGGTGTCGTTGGCCGTCTACGATCTTCGGGGGAGAAAAGTGGAGGTCCTGATCGACGGCCAGCGGCCGGCCGGCCGGAACACCGCGGCCTGGAACGCCGGAGACCGGCCCTCCGGGATGTATTTCATCCGGTTGCTCACCGCGGAATCTATCGACACGAGGAAAATCCTGCTGTTGAAATGAACACCGGTCCATGATCCGTTCGGTGGAGTCGAAAGCCGGACGGAATATCCGGAAATATTATGACCAGCGGGACGCCGGGAACCGGATACGAAGATCGGCAAGCGGCGTTCAAACATTGGTCAGGACATCAGATCTGAAAGGTCCATTGGACCTATCAGATCTTTTTTTTGTACACCTTTTTACATCTTTCCGTTTGTATTTTCTCGGAATTTGACCTATGTTGGTCTGACCGTGATGGTATCTGATGGTCCCGGGACGGGGTGAAACCGTTTCCATGCGACCCAGTTAAGTCATACCGGAGAACGTTGAACATGAAATTGCATTCACCACTCATCCCCGCATCCATCAGCCTGTTCCTCCTGCTGTTCTCTGCATCCACTGTCAGGGCGCATGACTTGGTAATCAACGAGATCATGGCCTCCAACCGGAACACGATTCAGGACGAGGACGGAGATGCGCCGGACTGGATCGAGCTGTACAACCCCGGCACTCAGGCCGCGGACCTTTCCGGTTGGAGCCTCTCAGACGACACATTGAATGTCCGTAAATGGACGGTGAACACAGGCTCGATTCCCGCGGGCGGATACCGG
>JAFGAX010000207.1 GCA_016933415.1 bacterium | reverse complement strand
GGCCGTGCGACCCGGATTCATGCGCATGATGCGGGTCGTGATCCGGGTGTCCGTGGCCGTGTCCGTGATCCCCGTGCGCATGATTGTGTTCATGGTCGTGATCGTGATGAGGATGATCATGATGATGATCCGGTTGCGCTGAACTACCCGGGGCGCATTCCGGCAGGCCTTCGTCCATGAGCAAGACATCGAATTTGGTCGCGGAAATGCCGGACTTGACGGTTCTGGAAACGCGGATTCCAAATTCATGAAGATGGAGTTTGTCCAGTTCCCTGCGGAGCCGGTCCGGTTTCAAGCCCGCGTCCAGAAGCGCGCCGAGAATCATGTCGCCGCTGGCGCCGGAGAAGCAGTCAAAGTAGGCGATACGCATGCGGTATCCTGTTCCTGTTGTCCTTGGTTCTCGGATCGGTGGTTCCGGGTTTCGGGTTCCGGGTTCCGGGTCAAGACCGTAATTTGTTCGGGGGTATTCTATTGACTCGGAACCCGGAACTCTGAACCCGTAACTTATTCGCCGTCCCCCAGCCTGTTGATCAGCGCCGCGAGGTATCCGGCGCCGAACCCGTTGTCGATGTTCACCACGCCGATGCCCGGAACACAGCTGGTCAGCATGGTCATCAGGGCGGAGATCCCGCCAAGACTCGCGCCGTACCCGACGCTGGTGGGCACGGCGATCAGCGGTTTGTCCACCAGGCCGCCCACCACGCTGGGCAGGGCGCCTTCCATGCCCGCGACCGCGATCAGTACGTTCGCCTTGAACAGGACGTCCCTGCGGTCCAGCAGACGGTGCAGACCCGCGACGCCCACGTCGTAGAGCTTTTCCACGCGGTTTCCCATGACCTCGGCCGTGAGCGCGGCCTCTTCGGCCACCGGAATGTCCGCCGTTCCGGCGGATACGACCACGATCGTGCCTTTGCTGGTGACCGGCGGTCTTTCCCCCACCAGGATGGCCCGGGCGTCCGGATGGAACTCCACCTTATCGGTCACGGCCCGTACGGCTTCATAGGCCTCTGGCCAGGCCCGCATCCCCAGGATGAAGTTGCCGTGGCCGAGCATTTTCTTAACGATCCCGGCGATCTGTTCCACGCTCTTGCCCTGGCAGAAGATCACCTCCGGGAATCCCTTGCGGAGCGCCCGGTGGGTATCGATCTTGGCGTAACCGATGTCGTCGTACGGGAAGGACCGGAGACGGTTCATGGCGTCTTCCACGGGAACACGCCCGTTCCGGACGTCCTCCAGCAGATTGCGGATGGGTTCCTTGTTCATGGCCGATTCCTCAATGCTTCGTTCAGGCTGCCCGTCCGGTAGCCCTCGAGATCGAGCGTGACAGTCCGGTACCCGGCGGCCTTGAACCGTTTCACGATTTCGGGGAACAGACCGGGTTTCAGAACCCGTTTCATTTCAGCGGGCGCGATTTCGATGCGGGCCAGATCGCGGTGGTCGCGCACCCGCACCTGGATGAATCCCATGGCCCGGAGAGCGGTTTCAGCCGTGTCTATGCGTTTCAGTGCCTCGGCCGTGATGCGGTCGCCGTACGGGATGCGCGTCGCCAGGCAGGCGAGCGCGGGCCGGTTCCACGTGGGCAGGCCGCGTTTCCGTGACAGGGACCGGATTTCCCGCTTGGTCAGCCCCGCTTCCGCCAGCGGACTGATAATCCCCAGTTCCTTCAGCGCTCTGCGGCCGGGCCGGTAATCCGATGCGTCGTCCGCGTTCGTGCCGTCGGTCACGGATTTCATGCCGTTCTCCGCGGCCAGCCCGCGCACAGCGAGGAAAACGCTTTTCTTGCAGATGTAGCAGCGATCCGGCGGGTTGGCCAGAAACGGCCTGTTTTTCATGCTTCCGGGGTCGAAGACCAGATGACGAACCCCGATCATGCGGGTGAATTTTTTGGCGTCCCTGATTTCCGCTTTCGAGTGGATGTCCGACGACGCGGTCACGGCCAGGACACGGTCCCGGCCCAGGACTTCTTTCGCAACGGACAGGAGAAAGGTCGAATCAACGCCTCCGGAATAGGCGACCGCGATGCGGTCCAATTCCAGAAG